>NZ_QAOZ01000023.1:0-123905 GCF_003050885.1 Rhodococcus sp. OK611 | reverse complement strand
GCTCTCTTCTTGTCCCCGTTGAGGATCTGATCGAGCGCCTTCGCGCGGCGGGCGAGGGTGGTGGAGTCTTCGGTGCGGGCGGCGTAGAGGAGGTACCGGGCGCAGGCCTCGGACCGTGTGACGTCGGGCCCGAAGATCACCGACTCGATGTCCGGCTCGTCAGCGGCCTCGGCGCCATCTCCGTCGGCGCGGTGCGCATCGCCTTCGCCATCGTCACCGTTCGGGGCGGCATCCCCGTCAGCTTCGGTTTGGGTGTCACCGGGTTCGCCGGAGCTCTCCCCAGCCTTCGCGGCAGCGTTCAGGCCTGCCGGGTCGTCTCCGTCCGGGACCTTCGCGAGGAGTTCGACGATCACGCGGACCTGGTCGCAGTCGGTCCTGCCTGCATCAAAGGAGGCGGCAACCTCCGGATGCTCCGCCAGCCCCCGCCCGAGCCGGACGATCTTGTTCGCCTGGCCCGGCGTCATGGTGGTCGCGCCCGCGAGCCAGTTGCCGGGCGATGAGGCCCCCGCCTGTTCGGCCACACAGCGCTGGTCGACCTGGTGCATGAGGCGCACCCGCAGCGCCTCGAGTTGCCGCATTCGCAGCGAGAGCGCGGGAAGCAGCCGCAGAAGTTCGGCATCAGCGAGCTGCCATGCGGCCACATCCAGTGGCGCGATGAGCATCTCGTCCAGATCCATATTCGAAGCCTACTAGAACATACGTTCGAAAGATAGGAATCGGAGCAATCCATCGAAGATCGATCAAGGCACTAGGATTTGCGATGTCGATGCCGAAACGGAGGGGATGACATGACCCGTACCCGGATTGTCGCCGTACTGCTCGCCACCTCGGCCCTGACGCTCGCCGCGTGCGATTCATCCAGCACCGAGGGCAACCCGACGGCCGCGCCCGCACCGAGCCCCACCACGACCTCCAGCGAGGCGCCGCCGGTGGACACCACGGCCGCCGGTCCCCTGCCGCCCACCACCGCTCCGGATAATCCGAACACCTGCGCGGCCACCGAGCTGATGCTCACCACGGGCCAGGTCGAGGGCGCGGCCGGGTCGACCATGATCCCGCTGGTGTTCACCAATATCGGCGGCCGCACCTGCCTGCTCGACGGCTTCCCCGGCGTCTCCTATGTCGCCGAGGAGCACGGCCCGGAGATCGGCGCGCCTGCCACCCGGTCCGGCGCCGGCCAGGGACCGGTGGAGCTCACCTCGAACGGCAAGGCGACCGCGCAGGTGCGGGCGATCCAGGTCGCAAACTACCCGCCCGAGCTGTGCGATCCGACCCCGGTCACCGGTCTGCGGGTGTTCCCGCCGAACGCGTACGCCTCGCTGTTCCTCCCGATGCCGGGAACGGGGTGCGCGAAGACCGCACCGGAGGTCACTCAGCTCGAGGTCACGGCGGTGGTCGCGGGCGGGTAGGCGCCCGCACGTTCGGAGTACGGCCGTTGCCCGCTGAGTCGGAAACATCCGACGACATCGGCGGGATTCGGAGCATGATGGGTGGCATGTCGACCGCCGACCTCACCGAGCTCGTCGCCGCGCTGCCCGACGGTGCGGTGCTCACCGATCCGGACCTGACGGAGGGCTACCGCCAGGACTGGGCGGCGGACCCGAACGCCGGGCGCCCGCTGGCGGTGGTCCGCGCGACGTGCACCGAGGACGTCCAGGCCGTGATGCGGTGGGCGTCGGCGCACAGGGTGCCCGTGGTGCCTCGCGGTGCCGGGTCCGGGTTGTCCGGAGGTTCCACCGCGGTCAACGGCGGCATCGTGCTCACCACCGAGCGGATGCGAGAGATCAGCGTCGACCCGGTCACCCGGATCGCGGTGGCGCAGCCAGGCCTGTTCAACGCGGAGGTGAAGAAGGCCGCCGCCGAGCACGGGCTCTGGTATCCGCCCGATCCGTCCTCGTTCGAGATCTGTTCCATCGGCGGGAACGCGGCGACCAATGCGGGCGGTCTGTGCTGCGTGAAGTACGGCGTCACCACCGACTACGTGCTCGGCATGCAGGTGGTGCTCGCCGACGGCACCGCGGTGCGGCTCGGCGGCCCGCGCCTCAAGGACGTCGCCGGGCTCTCGCTCACCAAGCTGTTCGTCGGCAGCGAGGGCACCCTCGGGATCATCACCGAACTGACGCTGCGGCTGATCCCCGCGCAGCCGCCCGCCTCGACCGTGGTGGCGTCGTTTGGTTCGGTGCAGGACGCGGCCGACGCGGTCCTCGCGATCACCAGGAACCTGCGGCCCGCGATGCTCGAGTTCATGGACCGCGCCAGCATCAACGCGGTCGAGGACTCCGTGCACATGGGCCTCGACCGGAAGGCGCGCGCGCTGCTGCTCGCGCAGTCCGACGCTCCGGGCGCGGTTGCCGCGGAGGAGATCGCGGCGATGGTTGCGGCCTGCGAAAAGCACGGCGCCACTGAGGTGTTCGCCACGGACGACCCCGACGAGGGCGAGGCGTTCACGGTGGCCCGGCGGTCGGTGTTCCCGGCCGTGCAGGCTCTGGGCAGCCTGCTGCTCGAGGACGTCGGCGTGCCGATGGACGCGCTGCCGCGCCTGATCACCGGCGTCGAGCAGATCGCCGACGATTGCGACGTGCTGATCTGCGTGGTCGCGCACGCGGGCGACGGGAACACGCATCCGCTGATCGTGTTCGACCCCACCGACCCAGATGAAGCGGATCGGGCGCAGCGCGCCTTCGGCCTGGTGATGGACCTGGCGATCGCGTTGGGCGGCACAATCACCGGCGAGCACGGGGTGGGTCGACTCAAGCGCGACTGGCTACCGAGTCAGCTGGGCGAGGACGTGATGGAGCTGAACCGGCGGATCAAGACCGCGCTGGACCCGGACGGGATCCTGAACCCGGGCGCGGTGCTCAAGTAGGTCTGCCGGTCAGAGCGGGGATCCGGCGCTGTTGATGCCGGCGGTGCCGCGTTCCTCCGAGGCGGAGTACATGGCCTCGATCTTCTCGAACGTCTGCTGCATCTCTTGGACCACGGTGATGTGGTCGTCAATTGCCTGGACCATCGAATAGTCTCCGCCGGCCGCCTTCTTCCCAAACTTGGCCGCGAGATCGATGCCAGACTGCAAACGGTCGCCGAATCCATCAACGATCGACAGCGCAGTTGCGTCGTCCTTGAGGAGAACCAACTTGGCTCTGAACTCGGAACACCGCTTCGCACAGAGCCCCGCAACGCCGGGTTCAAGATACAGATTGCCTGAATCGACAGCGCCCCCGAGCGCAGACCACGGAGAGTTCATCTCTTCGGACATTCTGACCTCAGTTCTCACGGAGTGTTATTGCAGCGCGGATTGCCGTGCTAGCGCGGGACTATGGGCTCGAGTTCGGTCGCGGTTTGTAGGGCTATCGCGCAGGGTTCTTCGGCGCGGGAGTCACCGAGACTTGTGTTGATTCTGACTAGCACCGTTCCCCCGCCCGAGGCGAAGGCAATATCGCAAGTCTCGCGAGCTGTGTCCGCGACCTCGCGGTATGAGACCGCATCGCGACCGCCTAGCTCCAGCGGGGCGAAATCAGTGTTTTGTTCATTGGACCGGACCTCGTCCATCGTCCGCACAGTCGAAAACACCCTCAAGATATGTTCGGGCCCGTTCCAACGACAGATCTCCCAGCCAGGCTGCTTGGCACCGAGAATGTCCTTCGACTCGGTCGCCGGGTCCACGCCGACTGTTCGCAGCGCCTCGTCAGGAATGTCATCGCACGGACTGAACACCGGCTGACCGACCCCGGTCCCGACCGCCTCGGCCTCCCCTGCCACGGTCTCCGAACCACACCCGGCCAGAACCACCGCTCCACAAACAAGTCCGACCCCGGCCAGACTCCGCAACTGCACCCGCACCAGACACTCCCCACTCCCGGCCGATCGATACCGGTCCACCCTAGATAGACGCACTAACGCACCAAGCGGTTCCGTGTTTCAGCGGTCAAGCGGCGCGCCCGCGCTGTCGATGCCTGAGGAGTTTCGCTCCTCCGAGGCGGTGTACATGGCGTCGACCCTCTCGAAGACCTGCTGCATCTGCTGAACAATCGTGATGTGGTCGACGATCGCCTGGTCGAGCGAATAGTCGCCGCCGACAGCCTTCTTCCCAAACTTCGCGGCGAGAGTAATGCCGGACTGAAGGTTGCCCAAACCGTCAATCGTCGCCAGGTTCATCGCGTTGTCCTTCAACGCCTCGAGCTGCACGGCAAACTCGGCGCACCGCTGGGCGCACCGGCGAGCGACGCCCGGATTGAGATAGAGATCCCCGGAATCGACCATCGAGCCAAGTGGCTGCCACTGTGAATCTGAGTTGCTGAGCACTTCAACCCTCCATTAGATGACCCAATTTGCGAGGCGGACTAGCGCGGAATTGCGGGCTCCAGTTGCCGCGCTGTGGTCACCGCGGTCTGACACGGGCCCTCGACGGGCTGAACACCCGTGTTGAGGCTGATTCGTACCAGAACCGAGCCATCCCCCGAGCTCACCGCAACATCGCAGTTCTCGCGACGACCATCGGACACTTCCCGATACGAGAACGCCTCACGATCTCCGATTGTCTGGGCCTCGAAATCTGTATTGCGTGTGTTCGAGCGAATATCGTCCATCGAGCGGTCGGTCGCGAAGACAGTGAGTGAGGGTCCAGTCCCGAGCCCGGCCCAACGACAGATGTTCCATCCCGGCTGCTTAACACCGAGGATGTCCTTCGATTCGGTCGCCGGGTCCATTCCCACGGCAAGCAAAACCTCGTCCGGAATGTCATCGCACGGACTGAACACCGGCTCCCCCGCACCAGCCCCGACCGCCTCGGCCTCCCCCGCGACGCTCTCCGAACCACACCCGACCAGCACCAACGCACCACAAACCAGACCGAACCCGGCCAGACCCCGCAAATGCAACCGCACCCGACACTCCCCACTCCCGGCCGATCGATACCGGTCCACCCTAGATAGACGCAGCGACCCGCTCATCGGTTCCACCGTGCGGCCGGATCGAGATGTCCCCGCCGGGCTCGCTTCCCGGACATCGTCGGACCCTCGCGATAGGTTTGCTGATGTCAGGGGTTCCACGACACGCGACAGGGGGAACGATGACCGAGAGTTTCGACGACAGGATCGAGCAGGCCTGGGCCGACTTCCAGTTGGTCCTCGCCGACCATGTCGCTGCCATGGTCGACGACGACCTGCTCGCGTTGGAGCTGGGCGAGGAGTCCTCGGTGGAGGGCTTCGTTCCGTGTGTGCAGTTCCTGGCATGGGGCGGCGACCAGGTGCGATGCGAGGTCCCGTCCAACGCGTACCTCGATCCCCGGCACCGGCTGTCCCCCGCGGACGAGGCGCGGCTGGTCGAGCTGGGCTGGCATCGCCCCACCCGCGCGCCCGAGGACGAGCCGGATGCGGGATCGCCGGCGTTCTTCGTCGACAAGGCCGCGAACTGGGCCGATCAGCTCGCCGCGATGGCGATCACCGTGTTCCGGGAGACGTGGAGCGTGCCGCATCCGAGCTTCCTGCGGACCGAGGCGGTCGGCACCCTGGAGGCGCTCGAGTTCGAACCGGACCTGCCGGACGAGGAGTCGTTCGCGCTGGACCTCGGCGCCGCGGTGGTCCCGCGCGACGACGAGCACCTCTACGAGCTGGTCGGGCTGACCCTGACCCGCCTCTTCGACGAGCCGCCCGGCGACGACGGCCACAGCGACTTCATGCTCGCCCTGGGCCGGGTGGTCGGGTTCGTCGGGCCGCACCTCGACGGCGGCGAGGTGCAGGTGCGGGTGCCGCTGGTGCGCGAGGTCAGCGACCGGACCCGGGCCAGCGAGCTGATCGCCGACCTGAACCGCAGGTGGCCGCACCTGAAGTTCACCCTGGCGACGGACCGCGTCGAGGCGTGGGCAGCCGTGCTCGCGAATCCGTATGTCCCGCAGCACCTCATCGATATGCTCGAGCAGCTGTTCTCGTTCGCACAGACCGTGGACGACGGGTTCGCGGCGCGGTTCGGCGGGCGGCTGGAGGGCTTCCCGGAGCCCGACCCCGTGCCGATGGAGGTCGACCACGGGGAGCTCACCACCCCTCCCCCCGCGCCGGCCCCGAAACCGCTTCGGCAGATGGAGTTGTTCACCGACCCCGGTGAGCAGACCCTGTTCGACGAGCCGAGCTGACGGGCCCACGCCCACCTGTACACCCTGAACCCGGATCGGATCATGCGCACCAAGAAGAAGTCGGACAACGTCGCGGCGCTGGTCAACCAGCTCTACCGAGAGCGCGAACGCGCGTGGGCCGCGGCGCTGGTGACCGCCCAGACGTTCCTCGACACCCTCGCCGACGACGTGCTCGAGGACCTCGACCGCGACCGGCTCAACGCCAAGACCGCCCGGATCAAGGATCGCGAGCGCACCGCGGACAAGGTCCGGCGCCGGGTCGCCGAGGGCCAGATGGCCCGGCCCACCACCACCGAGGACATCGCGGACGCCATCCACGACCTGGTCGGGATCAAGGTGCTGTGCAAGACGCCGCGGGACCTTTCCGCGTTCACCGAGAAGCTGTACGAGGCCTGCACCTCGCCCGCCTGCTCGGTGCGCCTGGCCGTTCCGCCGCGGGACTACGTGGCCAATCCCAAGGACAGCGGCTACCGGGCCTATCACGCGGTCCTGATGATCAAGGTCGCCACCCACGAGGGCGACCTGGGCGTCAAGGTCGAGGTGCAGGTGAAGACGCTGCTGCAGGACGCGTGGGGCGAGCTGACCCACGAGGACATGTACAAGCCGGGTAAGGCACTCAAGCCCAACGAGTTTCACCAGGACGTGGCGCGGCAGATGGCCCAGCTGCTGGACAACGTGGACTCCATGGCCGACTTGCTCGCGGCCGAGCTCGACCGGCAGACGGCGCAGCTCGACGCCGACCCGGACGGGACGGCGCCGGAGGGTTCGGAGGAGCCGACGGTCTACGCGCGGGTCACCCGGACCGGCCCGCGCTACGCCCTCGCCGTCACCCTCGACGGCCGACAGGGCCTCATCCCGGCGCGCTCGGTCCGCAGGCTCGTGGGGTCGAGCGCCCGGATCAACGTCAGCGATTACCTCGATGTCGGCGACATGGTCGACGTCCGGGTCGAGGAGACCGATACCGCGCTGTACTACCATCCGGTCGCGCTGAGCTGACTCAGCGGGGACGGTGCGGCACCCGCTGCGCGACTGACCCGTCCCGCTGGTGCCGTAGGCCAACCACTTCGAACCTGATCGGTCGGCGCGGTCCGGTTGCGATGTTGTGCGGGGCAGACACGGGGGGCGGTCGGTGTCGGTCCCGCTCCGGCAGCGCCAGTGTGACCCGTGACAGGATCGTCGCCAGCACGATCGGCATCTCGTACTCCGCCAGTGCGGATCCGATGCACCGTCGATGTGCTCCGCCGAAGGGGGCGAACTCGAATGGGCTGTAGCGCCGCTCCTCGAAGCGTCCCGGATCGAACTGGTCGGGCCGTTCCCAGACGTCGGGGTGCGTGTGCAGGAGCGGCAGCGCGATACCGACCGTTCGACCCTTGGCTACCGGGACGCCGCACACGGTGAGCGGCCCGGTCAGTCGGCGCAGCGCGATCGGCACCGGCGGGTGCAGCCGCAGCGTTTCCTTGCACACAGCGTCCAGGTAGGGCAACCGGGCCAGTTCGTCGGGCGCCGCCGTCGGGCCCACGTCCCGCAGCTCGGCAACCACCTGCTCCATGATCGCGGGGTACCGGTGCAGATGGAACAACGCCCAGCACACCGAAGTCGCGGTCGTCTCGTGCCCGGCGACCAGCAAGGTGCGGAGTTCCTCGCGCAGCTCGGCGTCGTCGATCCGCGATCCGTCGTCATAGGTCGCGGCGAGCAACATGCTCAGAATGTCCACCCGGTCGTTCTCGGGGCTCGCGCGCCGGTGCTCGATGTCCTCGGTCAGCAACGCATCGAATCTCTCGCGCGCGCGGACGAATCGATCCCAGGGCGCGCGTCCGAACACGCCGCGGCGTAGCGGTGGAACGAACATCAGCGGGACGGTGTAGGCGGCGAGGAAACCGGCGACCACCCGGATGTACTCGGCGGGGCGGTCGGTGCCGGAGAGTCCGAACACTGCCTCCAGGATCACGCGCAGGGTGATGGCCCGCAGGGCGGACCGCGAGTCGACGGTGCGTCCCGGAATCCAATTGCCGATCTCATCGAGCGTCGAGTCGCGGATGATCTCGCCGTACGCCCGCATCCGCTGCCCGTGGAACGGTGGTGTCAGCAATTTCCGTTCCCGGCGGTGCCGCTCGCCGGAAATCAAGATCAGCGACGCATCCCCGACCAGCGGCGCGATCGGATTCGGCGTGGGGGGTTCGACCAGATCGACAGGCGCACGAAAGATGTCGCGGGCACCCATGGGATCCCCGGTGAAGAGGATCGGCGGGAAGCCGGGAAACCGCACCTCGAACGGGTCACCGTCGCGGTCGCGCCGCCACCGGAAGTAGCGATCGGGATCGGTTCCGGCGGTGAGCGCGCGAACCGCACCGAGCCCGGCCGCATTCAACCGCGAAGCGCGCGGAAGCATCATCGACACGATCAGCTCACATCGTCCGAAGTGCCCGCAGCACCGCGCGGCCGGCGGCGGGGTCGCCGACCGTGATGCGGGCGCTGCCGTCGGGGTAGGACTTGGCCACTATGCCCGCGCGCTGCAGCGCGTCCGCGGTACGCGGCCCGCTCAGGTAGAGGAAGTTGGCGTGACTGGACGGCACCCGAAGTCCATGCTGCTGCAGCCGGTTCCGCAACCGTTCGCGTTCGGCGATGATCCGGGCGACCCGGGCCTGCAGTTCGTCCTCCGCCGCATAGGATGCGGTCACCGCCGCCACCGCCGCGCAGCTCATTCCGAACGGCAATTGTCGGCGTCGCACGCGCGCCACCAGGTCGTCGGCTCCGAATGCGTAGCCGATGCGCAACCCGGCCAGCCCGAACGCCTTCGAAAATGTCCGCAGCACCAACACATTGGGGTGACGGCGGATGATGTCGTGCACGTCGAGCGCGTCGGCGACGACGAACTCGACGTAGGCCTCGTCGAGGATCACCACCACCCGCTGGGGAATCGAGGACAGGAACATCTCCAGGTCCGCCGCGGAGACCAGGGTGCCGGTGGGGTTGTGCGGTCGGCACAGCACCACCAGCCCGGTGCGATCGTCGACCGCCTCGCTCATCGCGTGTAGTTCTTGGCGACCACAGTGGTCGAGCGGCACGGTCACCGCGGGCGTGCCGATCATGTCGGCCATGATCGGGTAGCCATCGAACGTGGGTGTCGCGAACACCATGGATCCGCCGTCGCGGATCGCGGTCTGCATGATCTGCATCGCCACTCCGGTGGCGCCCGGTCCGACGACGACCTGGGTCGGCTGCACGCCGATCCGCTGCGCGATGATCTGCGGCAGTCGTTGCGGTAGAAACTCCGGGTACCGATTCGCCTGGGCCATCTGTTCGTACAGCGCTGCCAGCACCGATGGCAACGGCGGGAACGGGTTTTCGCTCAGCCCGAGCTCGAATTGGCGCGCCGGGCGGGTCCGGCCGCCCGCCACCGACGGCGTCGGCATCTTCGCGACGTCGCCGGTCATGTCGTCGGTCCCGCTCCCCAGCGGACGGCCGCGGCACCGGCGAAGTCGCCTGCGTGGGCGAATGCGGCCATCAACACCAGTGACCCGTTGCCGATGCGCCCGTCGCGGTTGGCGGTGTCCAGTGTCACCGGAATGCCTGCGCCGAACAGGTTTCCGCATTCGTCGAAGGTGTCCGGATGCTGCTCGGGGGTCAGCTGCATGGCCTCGCGCCAGTTCCGCAGGAACAGCCGGTTGGGTTGGTTGGTGACGAGGGTGTCGACCTCGGTGGACTGCACTCCGATCCGGTCGCAGACTGCCAGCGCGACCTCCGGCACCAGTCGGTTGCCGCGGGCGAACACCTTGGTGATCTTGGACTCGGTGAACCCCACGCAGACCTGCCCGCGGCCCGGCTCCCAGTACTTGCGATCGGAGACCGGAACTGCCTCGAAGGTCATGTCGCCGCCGAACTCCGGATGGGTGCGGCATTCGATGCCCAGGATCGGCGCGTCGTCGGATTTGGTCAGCAGGCCGACCCCGCAGCCGTCGCCGGGGACCGGGGCGTGCGCCAGCCCGCGGATCGCGGTCTGGGTGAAGACCTGTCCCGCACAGTTCTGGGTCGCGGCGATCAACGCCGTTGTGGCATCGGTACTCTGCAGGATGGTCTGGGCCAGCGCCATCATCTGCACGAACGACGCGCAGCCGCTGTTGTGCACGTCGATCACCCAGTCCGGTCGCAGCCCCAACCGGCGGGCCACCTCCGGGCCGCTTCCCAGGACGGGATTGTCGGGCAGCTGGGTGTGGGTGAGCAGCACATCCACGTTGGAGATCGCGTCCGCGCCGTGCCTGTCGATCAGCGGCGCCACCGCGCGCTCCACCATGTCGACCGCCGTCTCGTCACGGCCCACGTGGTGCCGATACCTCGGCGAGCGGAACATGACATTCTTCGCCATCCGGTCCGAGCGGGAGAATTGGGTGAAATACTCGGTGGGAACACGATTTTCCGGCAGGTAGCTGGCGACGTCGACCAGGCTGACCGCAGGCAGGGGCGCTGTCATAGGTGCATGCACTGTCATGGTCACTTCATCCACTCCGGCTTGATCGGTAGTCCGTGGGCGGCGCGGTACTCGCAGATGGCCTTGAGGTTGTCCATCTCCAACTGATGCCCGGCGGAGAACATGTCCCAGAAGTCGCCGACCCACACCGGGCGGTCCGCAGGCGCCGTCTCCGGGTAGGGGTTCTCGTCGTAGAACGGGTGGCGGCAGTTGTTCCACAGCACCACCGATCCGGGCGCGTTCAGCACCACCTCCGCGTCGACCACCCGCATCAGATAGATCATCCACAGGTGTTGGCCCTGGTCCCACGCGCAGTGGTAGTCCACCGTCATCGCGTCGGAATCGGTGACGGTGCGCACGAAGCACTTCGTCTGGTCGCCGAGTCTGTCCCGGGAGACCCATAGCCCGGTCTCGTCGGCTTCGGTGAACCCGCGGAGGCTGTAGGTCCACTCCTCCAGACACCGGGTGTCCGCAAGGTACTCGTACACCTGCCGCGGCGGCGCCGCGATGTAGGCGTTGACCGGGCAGAACCGGCCGAACACCTGCTCGTGCGGGTACACCGACCGCAGCATGTCCATGATGATCGGTGTGGTGGCATCCCTGTCGGAATTCTCGATCCGCAGGACACCCGGGATTTCGTCCTCGTTGATGTCGCTGAGAGCGGGAAGGGCTGTCGGGGCGGGAATATTGATGGTCACGAGTTCTCCTTTGATCAGGGGTGGGTCAGGAACGGCAGGAAAGGTGGCATCTCGTCGGGATCGCAGTCCACCGAGACGAACGACGGACCCTCGGTGTTGGCGCTGCGGGCCAGCGCGTCGGTCAGGTCGCCGACGCTTCGCGCGGCGAATGCCGACAGTGTCGGGAACATCGCCGCGATACCCTCGCCGAGCAGGGACGGCCGGAATCGGTTGAAGCTGTAGCGATTTCGGTAGAACAGGTGCTCGCGGGTCACGCACATGGCGTGCGCATTGTTGTTGAAAATGATGAACGTCACCGGCAGGTTGTGCTCGATCGCGGTGTGGATCTCCAGGCCGTGCATGAAGAACGCGCCGTCGCCGGCGATCACGAATGTCCTTCTGTTCCGAGTGAACGCCGAGCCGATCCCGGCGCCGAAGCTATAGCCCATGCCGCCCATCCCGAGGGCGACCACGAATCGCCCGCCGCGGGGCGCCGAAAGATGATGCACGACGGACGCGCCCGTGTTCCCGGCGTCCGCGAATACGTCCGACCCGGACGGCAGCATCGCGCCGATCGCCTCCACTGCCTCGCGGTAGCGAAGTCCCGGCCCCGAGGAGTCGGGCACCTCCAGCATCGTCAGGGCCTGAGGGGCTGCTGGTTCCGGTTCGCCGTCGGGGTGGAACACGGCCGCGAGGTCGGCCAGCGTCGAACCGAGGTTCATGCCGACCGCGTGTGTCGTGCGCAGATAGGGTGGTTCGGCGCCGATGCTGGCCACGGGCACCGCGGCCAGCGCCCCGTCGAGGCCGGCCCGCGCGGTCATCGGCATCCGGGTCCCCACCAGCAGACACAATGCCGATTGCCGTACGGCGTCGACGAGTTCGGCGTGGCCCATCGTGCCCGCGACACCGCAGAATCCGTGTTCGTCGGGGGTGTAGCAATCCTTCGCATCCGGTGCCACCCCGACCGCCGCGTCCAATGCGACGGCCAGTGCGCGCAGCTGTGCGCGGGCGTCGTTGCGCGCTACCTGATCGCCGACGACGAGCACGATTTTTCCGGTACTCCTGGCTGCGGCGATCATCTCGGTGACGCGGGCCAGCCCGATGCGATCGTGAACTACCCGGCGGGTGGGTGGGGTGAACCGGGGCACGGTCACGGTGGCTTGCTGAACATCTTTGGGTAACAACAGCACCACCGGCCCCCCGCGCCTGGCGGCGGATACCGCCCGCTGCAGGTGCTCGGCGATGTCCTCGGGCCGCTCGACCCGCGCGCAGTAGCGGGAGATTTCGGAGAACAACCGCACCGCGTCGATCGACCCGGCCCGGCCGCTGGAATCCTGGAATGCGCCATTGCCCTCCGACGCCGTCGATGGCTGACCGACGATGGCCAGCACCGGCACACGTGAGGTGAAGGATTCGGCCAGGCCGGCGACCAGGTTCATCGCGCCGCCGCCAGAGGTTGCGGCGACGACACCGAGCCCGCTCGTCGAGCGTGCATACCCGTCGGCCATCGTGACCGCGGAGAACTCGTGTTTCGCCACCACTCCGGTCATGCCAACGCCGGCATCGAAGATGGCGTCGTAGAGGTCCTCGATATTGGCGCCGTCCACCCCGAAGATGTGCCGAACTCCCAGCGCGGTCACGGCGTCGACTAGATAGTCGACGACCCGCCGCCGTGTGTTTCCGTGTCCTCGACCGCTCATGCCCATGCGTTGGTCCTCCCGAATGTTTCGGGCCCGTCCCTGGGCGACAGCCACACCTTGTTGTTGGGGTTACCCTCGAAAGCGCTGGGCCTGCCCAGAATCTTTGCCATTGCTAAGCTCCTTCGGGTTCCAGAGTCGCCCCAAACCATCAGCTCGACTAGGCACCCCAAGGTGCAAATCTCTACCCCTCGACGCGAGCGTCACGGGTTGACACAGGACGAACCGACGCTTCGATAGCGTGAGGCCGCGGTCGTGCGCGACGTGTCCTACCCGGATTCGACCAACTCGACGGCACGTCCGAGCTCCGCTGCCGCCTCAGTGAAGGCGGGGTCGAAGAAGAGGAAGCTGAGCAGATCGCCCCGGTCCGCCGCCTCGCCCCCGATCAGCCGGGCCAGCGCCCACAACGCCGGGTTCTGGGTGCCTCGCAGGCAGGCGAATTGTTCGCGGAAGACCCTGTCCGCGAGCGCGGCGATCTCACCGGCCCGGTCCAGGGAGGGACCCGCGAACGTGAAGTCGATTCGGTAGGGCTTGTCCGGATAGGGGTGGGCACGTTTGTTGCGGCGTTCGATCGCGCGCAGATCCTCGATCATGCGGTCGGCCAGCATGGCGCGCAGGGAGAGCGCCGCGGCCCCGAACACGTCGGGCTTCCCGGTGTGAGTGAGCTGTTCAGAAGGCAACCCGGTCGGCCAGGTGCTGGGGTGAGTCGCGACTACACCCAACTGGTTTACATCGAAGGCGATCGCGGGCTTCAGCGGCGTGTTCAGCAGCAACCCGCCGTCGACGTACCAACCGGACCAGCGCTGCGGCTCCTTCACCTGCACCGGGTGGAAGAGTCCCGGCACGGCAGAGGAGGCGAGCACATGCTCGACGCCGAGTGTCGTCTCCACGTACGTGATGTTGCGGCGTGGGTCGTACGGCGGCAGTTTCACCGAACAGTTCTTCTCCACGAACACGACAGTGCCCCGCGTCGCCACGGACGTCGCGGTCACCGCGACGGCGTCGATCGTTCCTTCGCGTATGTTCTCGTGCAGCCTGCCCCACGGCAGCTGCTCCAACAGCGTCGTACGAAGTCGCTCGGTGTCCAACAGACTCGGCAGTCGTACCGGCATTCCGGCGAGTTGCCCCAGATAGCGCAACCCGCTCCCGACGATGCTGCTCACCGGCTCGAAGACGTCGTCCAGGTTCAACGAACCCCACTGATGGACGACTTCTCCTGCCGCCGCCGAGAGTCCCAGGTCGAAGTAACCGCCGAGCCCGACCACGTTCAGGGCGCCCGCGCTGGTGCCTACCAGGATCGACGGCCGGGTGTGGTCCGCGGCCATCCGTTTCGCGAGCGTCGCCATCGCGCCTGCTTCGAACGCACCTCGTGCGCCCGCTCCCGCTACGACCAGCCCGATGCGTTCAGCCACGATCCGCCCCAATCGACGCACGCGTTTCGCCTCGCTGACTGACGGTACTCCCGCCGGCGCGACGACACGAGGACGGCGAACAGGAGTTCGGGCGGGCGCGCGACCTGCACTGTCTCCCCCACCGACTACCGTCTAGCCATGCTCACGCCCGCCGATCGCGACCACACCATCACCACCCTGGTGCGGGCGGTCGGCCAGACCACCTACGACCGCGGGGTCCGCTACGCCCGCGGCGGCTCGGTGCTGGAACTGGACTGGCTGGCCGCGGAGCGGCGGGCGGTCGGCCTGGTCGACGGGACCGAGCTGTACCGGACCTCGGCGGTGTTCAGCCTGCGCGCCGAGCGGCTCGAGTTCGCGCGCGGCGAGTGCAGCTGCCCGGTCCGGCTGAACTGCAAGCACTCGGTCGCGCTGACGGTCGCGCTCCTCGACCAGCCGGACACCCAGGCGGTCGCGGCGCCGCCGTCCTGGGAGGACGTGCTGGGCGCCGCCCTCGGCGGCGAGGACCGGCGCGACGGCGGGACCGTCCCGCTGGCGGTGCAGCTGACGCTGACCCCCGGCCCCCGCTCCCAGTTCTGGCGTCTGTACGCGCGGCTGGCCCGGCCCGGCAGGGCCGGCTGGGTCAACGCGAACATGAACTGGGCGAACCTGCCGACCATGCACGAGGTGGACCCCCGGCACCGGGACCTACTGAGCGAGCTGCACACGGTGCACCAGCTGGGCGGGCGCAGGCGCAGCGGCTACGGGTCCGCCGAGAAGGACCTCGACCTGACCACGATCACCAATCGGCGGCTGTGGGCACTGCTCGACGAGGCCGCCGGGGCCGGGATCGAGCTGCTCTACGGCACCAAGGAGCTGGGCGCCCTCCCCCACCCCGGCACCGCCGAGCTGTGCGTGGACATCGACGATGCCGGCGGCGACCTCGTCGTCACCCCGACCGTGCGCACCGACGACTCCGAGGGGCCCGTGGTGGTGCTCGGCTTCCTCGGCGAGGACGCGCACGGGGTGATCTACCTGCGCCCCGGCGACCCGCAGGCCACCTCGCCCGCGCAGTGGCCGTTCCGGATCGCCCGGCTGTCCGGCACGGCGACGCGCGCGATGCAGGAACTGGCGATCGCCGGTGCCTCCATCACCGTGCCCGCCGCCGACGCCGACCGGTTCGCGACCTCCTACTACCCGCGGCTGAGCCGGGCCGCCAGCGTCCGCTCATCCAACGGCTCGTTCACCGCCCCGACGATCGAGGGCCCGACGCTGCTGCTGGACGTCGCGTACCAGGCGGGGCACCGGGCCCGGCTGCACTGGCGGTTCCTCTACGCCGTCGGCGGCGCCGACCACGAGGTGGAGCTGGCCCCTGGCGCCGACGAGTCCTTCCGCGACACGGCCGGGGAACGGGCGCTGCTCGCCGGGCTGGACCTGCCGCTCGAGCAGCACCGGCTGCTCGGCCCCGGCGGCGGGCTACTGCCGCGGGTGAGCCTCGACGGGCTCGACACCGCGCGGCTGACCACCGAACTGCTGCCTCTGCTGCGCGGGCGCGACGACGTCGAGGTCCGGGTGGAGGGCTCGCCCGCCGACTACCGCGACGCGGGCGACAGCCTGAGCATCGGGGTCGGCACCGACGCCACCGACAGCGGCGACTGGTTCGACCTGTCCATCACGGTCCGCGTCGAGGACGCCCCGGTGCCGTTCCGGGACCTGTTCGCCGCGCTGACCGCGGGCCAGTCCCACCTGCTGCTGCCCGACGGCGCGTACCTCTCGCTGGACAAGCCGGAGCTGCAGCGGTTGAAGGACCTGATCGCCGAGGCCGCCGGCCTACACGAGCAGGACCCGAACGGGTTGCGGCTGAGCCGGTTCCAGGTGTCGCTCTGGGAGGAGTTCGCGGCGCTCGGGGTGGTGGAGCGGCAGGCTGCCCGGTGGCGCGAGCAGGTGCAGGGGCTGCTGGACGTGGCGGCGTCGTCCACCCTCGACGCCCCGGCCTCGCTGCGGGCGACGCTGCGGCCGTACCAGCTCGACGGGTTCCGCTGGCTGAGCTTCCTCTGGTCGAACGGGCTCGGCGGCATCCTCGCCGACGACATGGGCCTCGGCAAGACGGTGCAGTCGCTGGCGCTGATCTGCCAGGCGCGGGAGGCGAACCCGTCCGAGCCGCCGGTGCTGATCGTGGCGCCGACGTCGGTGGTCTCGAACTGGGCGTCGGAGGCCGCGCGCTTCGCCCCGCACCTGCGGGTGGTCACGATGTCCGAGACCGCGGCGAAACGCGGTGCGCCGCTGACGGAGTCGATCGAGGGCGCGGACGTGGTGGTCACCTCGTACACCCTGGCCCGGCTCGACGACGAGGAGTACGCGGCGCACCGCTGGTCGATGCTGCTGCTGGACGAGGCGCAGTTCGTCAAGAACCACCGGTCCAAGGCGTACCTGACCATGCGCCGGATAGAGGCGCCGACGAAGATCGCGATCACCGGCACCCCGATGGAGAACAACCTGATGGAGCTGTGGTCGCTGCTGTCGATCACCGCGCCCGGGCTGTTCCCGAACCCGACCCGGTTCGCCGAGTACTACCGCACCCCGATCGAGAACGGCGGCGACGTCGAGCTGCTCGGCCGGCTGCGGCGGCGGATCAAGCCACTGATCCTGCGCCGCACCAAGGAACAGGTCGCCTCCGACCTGCCCGCCAAACAGGAGCAGGTGCTCGAGGTGGAGCTGTCGCCGCGGCACCGCAAGCTCTACGACACCCACCTGCAGCGCGAGCGACAGAAGATCCTCGGGCTGGTCGAGGATGTGGACGCCAACCGGTTCACCATCCTGCAGTCGCTGACGCTGCTGCGCCGGCTGAGCCTGGACGCGTCGCTGATCGACGAGACACACGCCTCGATCGCGTCGGCGAAGATCGACGCTCTACTCGAGCAGCTGGCGGACGTGATCGACGGCGGTCACCGGGCGCTGGTGTTCAGCCAGTTCACCGGCTTCCTGGATCGGGTGCGGTCGCGGCTGGACGCCGAGGGCATCGGCTACGCCTACCTCGACGGCCGCACCCGGGACCGGGCGAAGGTGTTGGGCGAGTTCAAGAACGGCGACGCGCCGGTGTTCCTGATCAGCCTCAAGGCGGGCGGGTTCGGGCTGAACCTGACCGAAGCCGACTACTGCTTCCTGCTCGACCCGTGGTGGAACCCGGCCAGCGAGGCACAGGCCGTGGACCGCACCCACCGGATCGGGCAGACCAGGAACGTGATGGTGTACCGGCTGATCGCCAAGGACACCATCGAGGAGAAGGTGATGGCGCTGCAGGCCCGAAAGTCGGAGCTGTTCGCCAGCGTGGTGGACGAGGGCGGGGCGTTCAACGCGACGCTGTCCGCCGAGGACATCCGGGCGCTGTTCGGGTAACGCTCAGCCCGCGATGCCCGCGGCGGACGCCAGCGCGTCGACCACCCAGTCGTCGTAGTCCGTTGCGCTCCAGCCCCGTTCGTCGATGAGCAGGGCGTGGGTCTCGGGGCTCTGCAGCGCCAGCCCGACGTCGACGCAGCGGTCCACGTCGAGCCCGTCGACCTTGTCGGCGAGCGCGGTCGTCAGGTGCCGCAGCACCGTCTCGTGGTGCTCGCAGGTGGTCGCCCACAGCTGCGCGACCTCCGGGTCCGCACCGGCGGCGGCCCGCACCGCCAGCAGCACCGGGCCCACCCGGTCCAGGATCAGCCGCGCGCCGTGCACCTGGATCCGCAACTGCGCCATTGGGTCGGGCTCGGCGACGGCCTCGGCGACCCAGGGCCGGTCCAGCGTCGCGATCGGCTCATCGTCGCCCGCGATCGAAACGTCGAGCAGCGCGGCGAGCACGCTGCGCTTGTTGCCGAACACGAAGTAGACGGTCTGCACCGCGACGCCCGCCTCGGCTGCGATCGCCTTGATGGTGGTCGACGCGTAGCCGGTGGTGGTGAACAGGGTGCGCGCCGCGGTGAGGATCTTCCGCCGCGCCGGTGTCTTGTCGTCCTCGTTCGGTGTTGCCACGAACTGAAGTGTAGATCTAGAGTGACGCACTAGAGCATTACTCTAGTGAAACGAATGGGAGATTGACATGACCTCGGTACTGGTTCTGGGCGGATACGGCGCGGTGGGCGGCCACATGATCGAGCGGCTGCGCGCGGCGGGCATCGACGCGCTGGCCGCGGGCCGGGACCCGTCGCGGGCGGACCGGGTGGTCGACCTGACCGACCCCCGTTCGCTGGAGTCGGCGCTGGACGGGGTGTCGGCGGCGGTGAACGCTTCCGGAGCCGAAGACCCCGCGGTCGCGGCGGCGGTCGCCGGTCGCGGCATCCCCTTCATCGACATCACCGCGACGTCCGAATACGCGCGGGAGCTGGAGCGAGTGGACGGCCCGGTGCTGCTGGGCGTCGGGATCGCGCCAGGGCTCAGCGGCCTGCTCGCGACCGAGGCGGCGCGCGCCGGAGGTCCGGTGGACGTGCTGATCGGGCTCGGGGCCGGCGAGGCGCACGGTCCCGCGGCGACGGCCTGGACGTACGGGCTACTGGGCCGCCGGTTCGAGGATCCGGACGGCTCACGGGTACGCAACTACACCCGCCCGACGCGCTTCGGCCTCCCCGCCGAGGCCGGCTACCCGCGCTTCCCGGCGCTGCGCACGGACTTCGCCGATCAGCACCGGCTGACCGCTCAGCTCGGGGTGCCGGTGCGCAGCTACCTGCGGCTCGACTCCCGGCTCGCGACCCTCGGCCTGGCCACGCTGACCTGGGCGCCAAGGGTGGCGTCGCTGGTGCCGGCCGGCGGCATGCCCGGCGGCGACGGCTGGGTGATCGCCGCCCGCGGCGGCGACGGCCGATCCTGGTGGGCCACCGGCCGCGGGCAGTCGCGGGCGACGGCGGCGGTCGCGGCGCTGGCGGTCCAGCGGGTGCTGCGGAACCCGATCCCGGCGCCGACCTGGCTGCACGAGACGGTCGGCTTGGATGAGCTCCGACCGGCGCTGTCGGAGGCCGGAATAGCGCTCGGCACCGGATAGTTGATTCGGCTAGCACCCCGCATGGGTAACGTGCGAGGCATCCTCCGACGAAAGGACCCGTCACCGTGGCGCACCGCATCGAGCACAAGCCGGCCGAGAACCGCTTCGAGATCCACGTCGACGACGCCCTCGCCGGGTACGCCGACTACACCGTGATCGACGGCGTCCGGGACTTCGACCACACGGTCACCGATCCCGCGTTCCGCGGGCAGGGGCTGGCGGGCAAGCTGGTCGCGGCGGCGCTGGACGCGACGCGCGCCGATGGGATGTCGATCGCGACGTCGTGCTCGTATGTGGAGAAGTTTGTGGAGCAGAACCCGGAGTACAAGGACCTGTTGGCGGCGTAGCGCTGGTTCCCCACGATCGATCGGCCAGCCAGTGGAGCTGAGAATAGCTCGGCTGCGGAAACCCTTCCGGCGCATCCGTTCCCAGAATCGAAACCCCAAACGGCTCCTGTTGTCCGAGCCTGACGCCATGCATTCCCCTATGATCAACGCATGGGGGAACAAGCAGCTGATATTTTTGTTGACCTCGCAGCAGCCCACCGACTCACCTGCCACAGTATCCATCGACTAGTTCACCTCGGCCAGCGGAAGTTCTACTGGCAGGAGGAGACACTGACCGAGATTCTGCTCGGCCACATGACCGGGGTCGACTACACCGTCAACGCCATTTGCCCTGAGTGCGGGCCATCGAGCGAGCACTTCGGATGTTCAAAATGGGAATCTGGATCAGTTCTCGGCGCTGTCGCACGCACGCGACTATTGAGCAGGTACGAAGAAGGCGGAAACGCCCGCAACGGCGTTGAGGGAGTTGGCGCTGACTTCCTGTTCTCTGCACAAGATAGCAGGACCAACACGGAAGCGCGTCTACTCATTCAGGCAAAACGTATAAAGTGGTCCGAAATGTTCCGCCTGACGAAGAAACTCGTCATTCAACGAGATCAGCTACGGGCCGCGGCGCGCCGATACCATGCCGCACCCTATTATCTATTCTATTGCGAAACCGACAGCCCACATCAGACCCAGAGGGTCCGTTGCGCCAACAACCTGCCACCCCAGGACACGGCCGCAATTCTCTTACATGCCGACGAGTTGTGGAATGCCTTCGAATCGAGCTCCGGGAATTCGCTATCACAGGAAGCAATCACATCAAGAGGCCACAGCCTCCTCTGCCTACATGGCTGCGACAGAAGTAAGGCACGCGACCACTTATTCGACACCCTACTTGCGTTCATCAACCTTAGCGATCCCAACTACATTGCGACTAGCGGGAACATGGAGCGCCCGTCGAATATACCCGAAGCACGAGTCTCGGACCGCCGAGTCAAGCCCCCAAGGGACCCGCAGACGGCACAGAATGAACAGATCTTCTCCCAGTCAATCCCATCGCTTCCAGAAGTCATGCACGAAACCAGCGACGTTCTTCTTGTGCGCCTAGGTCCATGGAAGGGCGAGGACGACAGCATTTCAGGAAGAGAGGGATACGGTTGGCGAGAAACGATTACAAAGACAGAATTGAGGGACTCGACTCGTATGTACTGGCGACTAAAACTCGCCCGCGCAAAAAGGATTCAGTACATTGTGGCCTGGGCGGAAAATGAGCCACGCGCTTTCTACGCAGTTAAGCCTGACTCTTTGGTCGTTCACAACGACCGGGATGGTCGGATCTCATTCGACGTTGACGAATTGGATGACAATTCGCCGCTGATCACTAAACTAACCGAACGAGCAGTGCATTACGTCCGAGAACTAGCCGACGGAGCACGCAACTCAATTGGATATCCCTAGCACCAAAAGAAAACCGTTGCGGCAAATACAATCATCCCCCCGTAAGACCACAGGCCTCCGCCATGTCGCCCGCGCCCGCGGAGGTCGCGATAAAGGCGGTGCAGCGGGTGCTGCAAAGCCCGATCGCGGCGCCGACCTGGATTCACGAAACGACCTCATGGGTTGAGCTGCGGCTCGCGTTGTCGGACGCCGGAATAGCGCTCGGGATTGGATAGTTGACCCGCATCGAGCACAAGCCGGCCGAGAACCGCTTCGAGATCCACGTCGACAACGCCCTCGCCGGGTACGCCGTGATCGGCGGCGTCCGGGACTTCGACCACACCGTCACCGATCCCGCGTTCCGCGGGCAGGGGTTGGCCGGCAAGCTGGTCGCGGCGGCGCTGGATGCGACACGGGCGGACGGGATCACGATCGCGACGTCGTGCTCGTACGTGGAGAAGTTCGTGCAGCAGAATCCGGAGTACAAGGACCTGCTGGCGGCGTAGCTACGGGTAGTCGCGGGCACGGGCGCGGGAGATCGCCGCGGCCATGCCGAGCTCGGCTCGGGTGTCCGGGTTGTTGGCGTAGTAGCTGACCAGGTGATGCAGCAGCACCGGGTCGACGGCGAACTGAAAGGTATCCACCTCGATCATCGGCACCGGCGGCAAGCGGTCGATCCGGAAGTAGCGCGTCGTGTAGCGCGGCTCCCAAATCGCGTTGGAGTATGCGATCACCAGTGTCTCCGGAAACTGGTAATGCACTGCCTTCGCGCCGGCGACCGCCGCCCAGGGAAGGTAGGACTCGAAGCTCCAACCCCGCTGCCGAATCCCGTCTGGGGAGAGCATCAGCGACCCCCGTCGCAACCGTCCGGTCATGACCGCAACCAGATAGCCCGCGCACCCCAATCCGAAGATGCCGAATATCACACTGGCACCGGGAAATCCTTGTCCGCGGGTGTTCAGGAAGATTGCGACCGCCCCACCACCGGTGAGTGCTGTAATGGCGGCCACCATCGCAGTCATCAGGTGAAACACCATGGCCGAGTGGCGGATCTCGGTCACCGCGACCCCGCCGACAGCGGCGGTTCCAATGTCCCCCTCGCGATGTCGTGGCCGTCGAATCACCACGCCGAACACCATGGCCAGCACCAGCAGGAGCCAGAACAAGTACACGAACGTGGCGGCCGTAAACCATCCTTCAATGACGCATCCGATGCCGACGAGGAAGGTGACCAGGGCAGCGGCGCCTCCAAGCACCAGCGATGCAATAAGCCTCCCGCCGAGCCGCGCATCCCGCCATTCACTGGGGCGCTCCAGAGTCCCGTCAGAACACCGCATTCCATGCATCCTTTGCCAGTCCCCCGATTGCCGCGCCGGTGTCTCCAACCGCGTCGACTCCGTCGCCGAGTGCGTCCCCTAAGTCGTCGACACCGTTTTCGTACACCGAGTCGACCATTCCCGAGGTGAACAATCCGACCGCGGCGCCGCCCACTGCTCCTGCCGCTGTACCCAGGACCGGAACCGGAATGAGGGTTCCGGCGACAGCCCCCGCGGCCACCGCCGCCCCGAAGCCCGCCGCACCCGAGACGATGGCCTGCTCGGTTGGCTTACCATGCGCAATGTCGTAGGCCACGCCAGCGACGGCGAGAGCACCGCCAACGCGGAACCCGACCTTGCCCGCCGTCGAGTCCGCTTTCGCCGCGGCCTCGATCACCTCGTCGGCTTCGCGAGCCAGCGTCTTCGACAGGTCTACATCCCGATAGATAACCGACGTCGGAGTCCCCGCCGGGGCGGTTCGCGCCAGGTCCAAGTACTTGGCGGCGTCGTCGGTCATGAGCTGCGCCTTCTTCAGCATTGTCGACGTGTTCCAGGCCGCCAATGTTGCCCCCGCACCATTCACGAGGTCGGCGACCACGAAGAACCATTTCTTGGTGAGGTCATTCCAGGCATTGGCGCTGGCCTGCACGATCAGTGTCCAGGCTGCTCGGGCTGCATCCGCGCCACGCCCCGCGACCTCGTAGGCACTTACCAGTGCCGCGTGCCGCTCGACGCGCGCCACGGCCTCGGCGTGCGCGGCCATCGCCAATACAGAGTCTCCGGTGGGGGCGGGCCCAGGATCGGCAGGTGCCGGACCCGGTTCTTCGATCACGTCACCGACGACGGTGAGTCCAGCGGCGGCAGCGGCGTCCAGCACCGCACGCATCTCGTCCTTGGAGCGCTGGAGCTGAGCGGCGGAATCGTCGAATGCCTGGGCCTGTTCGCCGATCACGGCTGCCAGCTCGTCTGCCTTCGATGCCGAATCCGTGGATCGCGTAACGAAGCCTTCGCCGGCAGTCCCGTCCCATCCGGCGTCGGCTAGGTTGCGGGCCTTGTACAACTGATCAACCGTGGAGGTGGTCTCCGTTGCCAACGAGGTGCGCAACCAGGTGGCCGCGGCGCGGATGCTCTCGGGGTTCCCGTCGATGCGGGTGTCGATGGGCATCGACTATCCCGTCCATGCGGTGTCGAGTGAGTCAGCGGTCGCCACGTCCTGCTCCCGGTACCGCGCGTTGGCCTCGCCGACGGCCTCGCTCGCCGCCGCCAACGCCACCACGAGCTGTCCGGCATTCTCGGCCAGCCTCGCCATGATGCCGAACAGTGCAGCAGACGCATCCCCCGCATCGATCGCGGACGGAGCCGATTCGCCGGCGCTATCGATCGCGGAGCTGGACGCCGCAAGCATGCTCACGATTCCATCGAGCGCATCGTTGTCGACATACAGGCTCATGCGTTACCCCCATAGGCCCGCGCCGAGACCTGGCTAAACTCCCCCATCGTTCCCCCTATTTACGCCAATCAGGCACGCAATCCCCCTGCGCCTGCCTGTCGGAAAACCTACCGCAAATCGCATGTCGCGCTCACCCGGCGGTAATCATTGAATCGAGGCGAAGTCAGTCAGGGCACAAGCCCGCAGCGGGGTGCCCTGACCACGGCCCATCGCTCCGAAAGGAGGCGCGGGACTCGGGGCCAGGTCGAACAAAACGTCATGCAAGCGAGAGGTGAGGCGGTGTTCTTCATGCTTGATGTCGACATCCACCGACGGCCTTCAAGCGGCCGAATCTAGGAAACCCCGTCAGAACGTCACCCGCCGTCACAGCAACGCGGGGGTAGTGTCCGGACACGTGGACGCCAACCTGCACCGACTGCTATCGGACCAACGCGAGTTTGTCCGCGTTCGCGAGTGGGAACAGTTTCACACTCCGAAGAACCTGGCGATGGCGCTCGGAGGTGAGGTTGGCGAGCTGGCATCCGCCATCGGGCAGTTGCTGTCCGACACACCGCATACCGCACGGATCGATGAGATCCACACTGATGTGGTCGACGAGCTCGGTGATGTGACGCTGTATCTCCTGCGCCTCTATGACGTGGCTGGTATCGATCCGGAATCCGGATTCGATGGCGTCGTCGATCCGTCCACCGAGCCCTGCCCGTGGCCGTCGACGCCCGCGGAACTATTTGCCTTGGCGCGGGCTGCTTTCGACCTGGCGGGCACCGCCGGCCGCCTACTCGAATCCCTCCAGTGGGAGGCCAACTCGGCGAGCACGGAGTCACACGCCCGGCTGGCTCAGAACCTCCCACCAAGACTCAACGCGACAGCTGAGAGCCTACGAAGAGTGGGTGAGCTGCTCGGTGTGGACGTCGTTCACGCGGCTGCTGCGAAGAATGGGAAGAACATGACCAAGTACCCGGTCGAGCTCAGCCGCGGTTCGAGCAGGAAGTACACCGAGCTCGATACGGGAACACACTGACCGCCCGCGACTCCCGAACCAATCGCCTACCTGGTGAGCAAATTGCGGTGCGACACCGATCGATCGGGGCTCCGAGAGCCTGTCCGCGTCCTCCGCTAACCTAACCCAGCGGCCCGACGGACTTCCGCTGTGTTCCACAGCCACGGATATGCCCCCAACCGCGCGACTGGATTCGTGCTGCCCGGGGGACCTCAAACGTGACCTTGCTTCGTACGTCGGCGAACCACATCGCTGGCATCGCTCATCCCGACTCGTTGGCCGAGCAACTGTTGGAGCAGATGCTGTTCAGCACCGGCCGTCGAGCCAGCACAGCAGAGCAGAAATCGTGGAGCCGAAGCCTTCCGATCCTCGCCCGCGACCTCATCGAGGCCGGACTCGGCGAGGTCGAGATGCTCATCGAGTATCACCTGCCACTCACTTCGCAGCGGGCGGACGTTGTCCTCGCGGGCACCCACCCGGACACCGGGGCGCCCTCATATGTGGTCGTCGAACTCAAGCAGTGGTCGTCGGCATACCGATACGAGGACAACCCGGATCTCGTCGAGGTTCCCGGGATGCCTGGCGGCCCGAAGCTGCATCCGGTTGCACAGGTGAAGGGGTACTGCGACTACCTCGCCGATTTCGCCAAGGCGCTTGCCGATCGACCGGACGCGTTGGCGGGAATGGCTTACCTGCACAATGCGACCGACCGGACGATGGTGGCCGATCTACGCTCCTTCCCCACGGATGTCACTGGCCGGCTGTTCACCGCGTCCGACCGCGCCGACATGTTCTCGTTCCTTCGTTCGCGCCTCATCATGGGAAATGGGAGCCATTCGGCCGGCGACACCCTGATGCGTTCCGCCGTTGCGCCCTCGCAACAGCTGCTCAAGGTCGCAGCAGCCGAGGTACGGGACCGACCGCAGTTCAACCTGCTCGGCAATCAGCAACTGGCAGTCGACCTCGTACTTCACGCCGTCGAGCATGCCCGCTCCTCGGATAGCAAACGCGTCATTGTCGTCACCGGCGGCCCGGGTAGCGGCAAGAGCGTAATTGCGTTGTCGCTTGTCGGGGAGCTCGCTCGGCGAGGCCGAACCGTGCTGCACGCGACTGGTTCTCGCTCGTTCACACAGACACTTCGCAAGGTCGCGGGCCACAGGGCTCCGCGCGTGCAGAAGATGTTCAAGTACTTCAACCAGTTCATGTCCGCCGAGCGCAACGGCCTCGACGTCCTTGTCCTCGACGAGGCCCACCGGATCCGCGAGACGTCCGTCGACCGATACACCAAGGCAGAGCTGCGCACCGATCGTCCGCAGATCGATGAGTTGATCGCCGCCGCCCGAGTCCCGGTGTTCCTGCTCGACGAGCACCAGGTGGTGCGGCCCGGCGAAATGGGGTCACTCGAACAGATTCAGCAGCACACGCGCTCGCTCGGCCTCGAGACTCAGCATGTACACCTCGGCGAGCAGTTCCGGTGCGGCGGCAGCGAGGAGTACCTGCTGTGGGTCAAGCGGCTCCTCGGTCTCGTCGACGGTGGTCCATACGAGTGGAAGGGCGACCCACAGTTCCAGGTACGGGTCGCGGATAGCCCAGACGAAATGGAGCACCTGCTCACCCAGCAGATCGAGGACGGATACTCGGCCCGCATGACCGCAGGCTATTGCTGGCCGTGGAGCGACGCTCGCAAGGACGGCGCCCTCGTCCCTGACGTCACCGTCAACGACTGGGCCCGGCCGTGGAACAGCAAGAGCGACAGGAGGATCGGCGACGCTCCCCCGGCGCCATTGTGGGCCACCGAGGATGGCGGCTTCGACCAGGTCGGCTGTGTATACACGGCACAGGGATTCGAGTATGACTGGAACGGTGTCATCCTCGGCCCTGACCTGGTGTGGCGAGACAGCAAGTTCACCACCGTCCGAGCTGCGAATCGAGATCCAGACTTCAAGAACCGCACCAGGATCCCCGATGCACGCTTCGACAAGCTGGTCCGAAATGTCTACAAAGTGCTGCTCACCCGCGGCATGGTCGGCACCGTGATTTACTCGACCGATCAGCAGACCAGGGATGCTCTCCGATCACTGATCTCCAAGTCCCGCTGACCGATCAGCTGGACTGAACGAATAAGAACAAGCACGGCCCGACAGGCTTCCGCCACAGGACACGCCTCCACCCGATGCAATACCAGATGGGCGCATGGGCTTTGACTGCATGGATCATTCCGGTTGACGGAGATAAGCCACAAAATTGGGATATCGCCAAGGAGAACAAGTTTTGGGACACAAAACTCCGTTTCGGAATAAAGCAAGGCGACGAACTCTATTTCTGGCTCACTCGCGGCAGGTTAGATAATCCAAGAACCGGATTTCTCGGATACGCGATAGCGACTTCCGACGGCTCCACAGTTGATGAAAGATTCATGCCATGGACCGACCCTGAGTCAGGGTACCGAGAGAGATTCAATTTTCAACTCCATAGTGAGCAGATTCACGATAGACCAGGATGGAAAGAGGTCAGCAAGGAACTGCAAACAGGCGCATTCCCGCAAATACCTAGAGAATTCCCAAAGGACCACCAAAGGCGCTACCTTAGAGGGCTTTTCACGCCAGCAGATCACACTCTCGAATTGCCCCATATAGAGATTGAAATTCCGAACATCGAACTCATATCCGGCGAGGATCGGCGTAAACGCTCCGAACGCGCGGTCGTGGAAAGGGAGGGGCAACCAGGGTTTCGCAACCGGCTACTCAAGGCATACGACCGCCGGTGCTGCGTGACGGGAACTGACGTTATTGCAGCTCTCGACGCGGCCCATATCACGCCATACCTGGGGAAGCTTAGCAATCCGATGCAAAACGGCATTCTACTAAGAACCGACATCCATAAACTATACGATCGCCACCTTATCACAATCCTTGATGACTACACTGTTGCGCTCGCACCATCTATACGCACCTCGAATACATATCAAGGATTACACGGCAGAGAAATAACGCTACCAATAGCACACATACATCGACCAGATCGTGCCGCACTATCATTGCATCGAAGCAATTGCAATTGGATCAACTGATCAACCTGCGCACCCACATTAATGCCCTACCTTGCCGACACAAGGCAATCATACCGCCAACATACCGAAAGCCTTCGAATCAGATTCGAAGTTATCGTCACTAGCGACTGCAAACTCGATACTCCAATGCGCTGTCGCGCTCAAGTCTTACTGTGACGGAAACACCGAAATCCCCGAGGCGAACGCCGCCTGTCAGCGGATATATGAGCAAACTGGGATTCCAGCAATCAGAACCACCGTGCAGACTTTGATGGCCGGGCGGTTCCCAATCTGACAAAATCACGCGAAGCCCGGGCAGTGAAGCCCATCTTTATGCACATCGCGCAGATAACTTGGCCTGGACTCAGCTCGCCCAGACCGCACCATTGCACTCAACCGGGACACATATCAACGCAGCGGCGACAATTCCGAAGGACTACCGCGAGTCCGCACATTCGATTGCGATCATCCGCAGATCGACGAAGGGCGGCCAACTCTTGCGACGCAGTGGACGCTCCAACTCGGAATCGGGATCGACGCTGGTGAGGAACCGATCGCGCATAGCGGTGCCTGAAATGGCACTGACCTGATCTCGCCCGGTGGCGCACCCTGGCAACCAGCTCAGCAATCTCCGGGCCAACAAGCCGTTCCCTCATAGTTCCACGACTACATACGCCCGAGTACGGGCTCCAGGTACTCCGATGAAGAAGGATGTGGCCATAGGTCGGAGAGACCGTGTTTTGCCTGACTCACCGACATTGACGCTGCTTCATCGCTTGCAAACACAGCCCTGAATAGCCTCCGATTGACTACATTTCCTGGACCGTCGCATTCAGCCCGAGTTCTGCAGCCTTTCCTGCGACCTGTGCTGCTACATCTCCATCAAGGACCATCTGCAGGGTGCCCTGAAGATAACTAATCTGCCGTTCATCGCAGGCCAAGTAGAGGCTTCGGAATAGAGAGGCAAAACCGTCGGCCGCAACATCCTGGTTCAAGAGATTGCTAGTGAACGAGAAGACGAGTCGCTTCTCTGTCGGAGCTGCCTCAGACTCGGTCGGCTGCGGCAGCTCTGCAGAAGCAGGGGGTGAGAGAAATCCCATGTCAGAGCGGGTCGACTTCGTTGTAGCCGGAGAGACCGGTCCGGGCTCGATCTCCATCGTTTCTGTCGAGGACTTGCAGTCGTGGTTCTCCTCAGCTGCACCACATTCGCCGCACGTCGCCAAAGGTTTGGCCAGCCGCAGGCTGGTGCTAGCAAGGTTCACCTGGCCTGGACCGGTGACCGCCACACTGGTGTCGGTGCCGTCGATGATCCGGATCAAACCGGTCTGAACTGCGTCGAAGATGGCATGCTGAAGGTCGCTGTCCCCGCCATACAGCAGCGGCAGCCGCGGGGCGTTATAGAACGCGCTGCGGATCTCTGACAGGCTGCGGCCGTAGTCCTGGTCGCGAAGGTTGTGCGCCAGCGCCTTCGCCGAGAACTGGCCAGCGTCGAAGGCTTTGTCCCGTTCCGCCAGTTCCTTCCAGACCATCGTTCCGTCGAGCGCAGTGAGATTGTCTGACTCGAAAGTGATGTCCTTGACTATGCGTTCACCGTCCGGATCGGGCTGCCATAGGAACACCACGTGCTGGTAGGCGCGCCGTACTGCCTTCTCCAGCTGCTCCTTCGCTGCGGAGAACTCCTTGGTACCTAGTGCCTTCATTTCCTCGTCACCCTGGACCTCCGGCGCGGCAAGGGCTCTCTGGCTGGCCAGGTACTCCATTGCCACACCGCGCGCGGCAGCGCGCCGCTGGGTATTGACGACGGCGTAGACCGCACTGCTCGCCCACTGAACGGGCATCTGGCCGGGTCCGCGGTTCAATCCCATTGCGGCGGTCAGGGCCGCCTTTGTGGCCTGTTCCATTCCATTGCGGAGACTGAACTGTGCAGGGTCAAGCACGACCAGGCGATTGACATGGGCGGTATCGATCCCTGCAGTGGAGAGCACATCCACCGAAGTGCGCAAGCGGTCTGCGGCCACGAATTTCATGTCCCGGAATGGGCCGGTGCTAGAGAGCCGCTCGGCGAACTTCGCGATGACCTCATCTCTTTCAGGCTCGGTGATCGTCCGCCTGATGTTGTTGAGCAGCATCCGATGCGTCAACCGCGTGGACAAGAAGTACCGGGCCGGCTTGTTGTTCCCCTGCCCCGGTATCAACTCGACGGCGTTCATTCCTCCGTCGGTTCTGACGAGGTCGTCGACTACGATGTCAGCATCAGTCACCGTATACAGCGAATCCGGGACGCTTGTGGCGGCCTTGACTTCCGGAGTGCTGGCGCCGCGACCTCGGCCGGGGCGGAGTGTGCCGACGATGCTGGCGAGGAAGATGAATGTAGCGGCGCGTTCAGATGCATGCGGGTTGATTTCGACCCACATCAGCGGATCGCGGTCGGCATCCTGCTTACGGGCGATGTCCTGCTTGCGGGCAGCGCCACCATCTTCCGCTGCGTTGACCACATCGTTCTCCGCGAGGCTGCGGTAGTTCGCAATCGTCTTCTCGTCCTCCACAAGCCCGGACCCGAGTAGTGCCTCGCGCACCGAGTTGTTCGAAAGTGGAAGATCGCCGGGTCCGATCAGCGCCGGCACCCATTCACCTGCAAGACCGCGTTGCTGCTGCGCGTATACAGTCGCGGCAAAGATCCGGATGGTGGAGCGCACTCGCTGAAACCCTGTGACCATGCTCCATTCGTTCCTCGCGATGCCGATGAGCATCGGGTGGAACGGGTAGCACGCCGCCACCTGCGCATCCCAGTCACGCCGCCAGTCCGCTGACGTGGCGTCCCAGACGTTCTTTCCCCACGCTTTGTCCGCGAGCGCACTCCTATAGAGCTCGGCCGTGGCGGCCAGTACTTCCTTTGCCGGCTCGGCTTCGAACAGTCGCCGGCGCAGGATGTCGGCGAAGTCTCCGACCTCCGTGACCGTGGCAGGCGTTCCGTTACGATCGAGGAGCGAATTGAGATCCTCGCGGCGCGCCTGGGCCGCGGGCGACAAGGCGATGCTGTCCTTGTCTGACGCGATCATGACGACGACCATCGCGACCCTGGGCACATCGTTAATCACATCAAGCAGGGCCCGAAGGAACGCGACGTCCTGCGCAGCGTGCTCTGGCTTCTGGGCGCCGTCGAGTCCGTTCCCGATATAGTCAAGAATTTCGTCGACGATTACAAGAACCGGGCGGTTGACAGCGCGGATCGCCTCAGCGATCTTGCTCTTGTCGTTCCAGAACTTCTGGTACCGCTCGAACAAGGTGTAGTCCTTGCCGAAGAGTCGCCACAGGAATCGTTCGTACAGCGTGGTCGCAGGTCCGTCCAACTCTTGAACCGGTGCGAACGGGGTCATGTTGTCGCAAGGCAAAACGACCACGTGCGGGTTGTCTAGGTCGTTCGCGAGTGGGCGACCGATTCTCGCGGCGGTGGCCGCGGCCACCGCCTGACCGAGTTCGGTTTGCATCATCGCGACCGAATGCTTAGCCAGGTGGAAAGCACCGATGCATGCATGCGACTTACCTCCGCCCATTCCCTGATCGAGGCGGGTGACCGCGCGTGCCTTCTGGTAGTCGGCACCGCCGCCGATCCGGATAGCGATCTCGGCCAGCAGATCGATCAGGCGTTCGGTGGGATGGGTAATCGATCCATAGTAAGTGGCGTCCGCGTATGGAGCTCGGTTATCGCCGTGACCGTAGACGGCCTGGAACAGCGACATCTGCACGTCGTCGATCTGGCCCGACGCGCCGATAATCTCCTTGCGGATCTGTAGCGCTTTCCACCAGGGCGTCACACTCGTTGCCATCTTCTGTCCCTTCGCTGCTGTTCGAGTCGTTGTGTTGCCGATGTCGGTCACAGCAGCCTCAATTGATCGTCGTCGATCTTCTGCTTACGCACCTTCACCTCGGACTCGATGACGACGGCGTCTGCAGCGTTCGCGATGCCTGCACGCGTCCTCAACACCCGGGTGAAGGCGACTGCGTCGGGGTCGCTATCTGGAAGCCGGTCCGCGAGGAACTTCACCGCGGCCCACAGATAGGCGTCATCGGCGCTACGTCCGGAGTTGGCCAGCACCTCGCCCATGCTCGCGATGCCATCCTCCGATGCCGCGGCGAGCGCCAAAGCGACGTCAATGACCGCTGATTCATCAGTAACTCGGGAAGAAGTGAAGGATCGCGCGGTAGCGAAACGTACACCCTTGTCAGCTTCGGGTACGAGATCGCGAATATAATCGATGTCGAGTGAAGAGGCGAGTGCCTGCCAACGCAGTTCAGATTTCGCCTGTGCCTGGCGTCCATAGAGCCGAACCCACCAGAGTGCGAATCGTGTACGAGCATCAAATGTTTCGAGCGGGTGGTGATCAACTTCGACTGCCATCGCGGCCTGCACTGCGGACCGAGCGAGCGGCAAGAAGGTGTGGATCCCAACCGCCTCGCCGGTCGCATCTAGGACCTCACTGTATCGACCGACCACCTCCATAGCCGGACCGGCGGCTGCCATGAGCATGTCTGCGGGGGCCAACCCCCAGCGCTCCCAATCTGGGTACCGGCGCTTGATCTCGGCTTGAATCTCAGCCTCAACGGCACCCTTACGGCCTGGCCTTCGGTCTGCCGGAGCGGGTCTACAGGCCATGGTCAGCGTCGTTTCGATATTTGCCTTACCTTGACGTCCGCCGGATTCCGTATTCGCGGGCCACGATCCGGTCATGATTAGTCCAGCACTCTCGATGGAAGTCAACAAACGTTGCCAAACTACTGGGTCCCCATGCCCGAATACAATCGTCACAACGCCGTCATCACGAACAACACGACGCATTTCGCTGAACGATTTAGACATAAGTCGGTCATAGTGTTCTCTAGTCCTATGCTCTACGTAGTCACCCTTCGAAAGACCCCGACTTCGCTTCACAATTATCTCGAGCGCTTTCTCTTGGGCACCGCCAGCCTCAGAACTGATTGACAATTCTGGCCAAGAATTTACGAGGGCGCGCCGGAGCCAGACGTAGAAGATATCGGAAGAATCCCCATACGCGATCATCTCGTCGTACGGAGGATCGGTGACGACCGCTGAGTATTCATTAGAATCATAGGGTAATTCCGTGGCGGTGCCACGGGAGACATTTGCAGGGTTACCCAAATGGCTGGGCAGAAGGTCCCTCAATGTACCGACGGAGCTCCCGCGAACGCCATCCCAAGTTCCGGGACCGTCTCCGATGCCCGACTCAAAGAAATCATACGAGAATGAAAGCGACCCTTCATTCAAGAAGATTCCAGCAATACGCGGGGTGCCCGCTGTATGCAGCCAAGCGCCTCGCGTGCTGTAGCGCAGCATGCGAACCATATTCGCAGCGGCGTACCCCGTAAGCGCCTTAACGTAGCGATTACTTATCCCAGCATCGGCCAATTCCTTGCCAATTCCATCGATAGATTTACAAAGACGCACGTAGTATAGCGTTTGGCGATCGCACATAAAATCACCGAAAGTTCGAGCGCCATAGATACTCGGACCAATGATATTGTTATTCCCCGGACCGATCAACTCACCAGGAATAGCAGGAAGAAAGGGCGAGAAAGCCCCTTCATTCTCAAGCTTGTTTTTCGCCGCCTTGACGGCATTCAGCTCAAATTCGGTGGGAATGCGAAATCTCTTTCCAACGATTGGATCGTGGTCGGCGACTAGAAGCAGCGAATCCCGCCCCAATCCATCATTGGTCATTCGCCGGTGCACTTTGAGTGGATGCACGTGCCCACAGAAAACGCAGATTGCAGATTTTCCGGGTATCTTCTTGCCGTCAACACCAATTGCATTAACCAGTGTCGGCGACGAAGATGGCGGACCATCATGAACTACAACATGGAACGAGTCCTTATCGTCAGACGACTCCACGTAGAAGGCCTGACCTGGGTCTCCGAAGGTTGATTTCGATCCCTTGACCCTCCTCTTCGCAGGCTCACGCAGCAGGTTCTTTCCAATCAAAGGAAAGCGGCGACCACACTCCTGGCACGGTAGAGTCACCGCCCACAGATATCCCCAGGGCTGCGACCCATCAGCTCCTGTTGGGTATAGCTCCTGCATCTTCAGTCGCTGCCTGCGTCCGATTTCCGCCAGGAGCGCATCCACGTCTTGAGCGAGTCGGTCAGTCTCAAATGCGAGACTGTCGCTCTCACTGAACGGGAGCCTCGGTTCGTTCGACCAGTCTTCGAATGGGTGTTCAATCAGGAGAGACGAGGCTAGGACCGCGACAGGTGAATAGTCGATGGCGGCCGATTCGATCCCGAGCCTCGCAGCTTCCAATGGGATCATTCCCCGACCCGAGAACGGGTCCAGCATTCTGACTGGCGGCTGGTTGGATCGAACAATCTCTTCACGGACCTCAGACCACGCTGCTTCCCGGCCCGTCATCGCCCGGCGCACCAAGTCTTGCAGCTTCTCTTGCTCCGACTCGTCAGTTGGCCATGGCAGCAGGGAGCAGATCATCGCGGCTCGCGCCTGTGCTGACGGCCTCGCGGCGAACCAGGTGAAGAGCTTTCGCTCCAGGTTTCCGCTTCCCCATCCTCCGGCCGCGGCAGCACTAACCTCGGCGCAGGGGAACCAGCGTTCGATCATGCGTGTCATTTCTGGCTCCCGGGTGCGTTCTTGAGGCTGCTACCTGGGACGCGAAAGATTGCGTCCCCAGTCATGTCGGTGGCGAACAGAGTGGCGGGGTCTTCGTAAGCTCCAAAGAGCTGGCCTGTGCCGTTGGCACACTGGTCGGCAACGTAGAGCCAGTACTGTTTGCGGTGCTGGGTGGCGATAAGCACTTCGTTGCCGGTCATACGGATCCCGTCGGCGGCAGCGCTGCCGGCCACTCCCTTCACTTCGATGTGCCGGATCTGGCTGTGGCGGCGGGCGTCGAGGTCATAGCCGCGGTTCTCCGTGTGGACGTCGTCGACGTGCCAGCCATCGTTCTCGAGAAGTTTCGCGACGAGTTTCATCGAAACGAATTCTGAGTCGATTTCGGTCTGTGTGTTGGGGTCGGCGGCAGCATGGACGCGGATCCGACCGACGAGTTTCGGGACGGAGAGGTGGACATCGATGAGCTGTTTGAGACCGGCGAGGCGAGTCTCGGTCTGCGACTGGAGGTGACGGCGGATGCTCAAGCGAGCGGTCCGGTTGTCGATGCCTTCTGTGAGCGTGATCGGCAGGTTCATCAGGTCTTTGCGGGCCTGGGCAAACCAGTCGGATCGAACCTTCTGATGATCGAGGACCGTTTGTTCCGCGACCACCCGGGCAGCATGGTCAGCATTGTCGAGGCGCGCAGGGTGCGGACTGGTGCCCGACTGTGTGGTTGGGACGAGGTTCGCGAGAGCTTCCCAGCGGACAGGTCGGGCATTTCCGGAGTCGTCGACTTTGATAAGTGAGGCCCAGATGCTGTGGCGATGACCTCCACTTTCGGTCATCGCGGCTTCAAAGGCGTACAGATCGTACGAGGTCAGACTGCTAGGGTCCTGAGCGGCGCCTGCCTGGTACACCGACTCAGCGAGCTGCATGTCGGCGAGGCGAATGAGGTCAACAAAGCCAGGCTCTCCCGGGCCAAGGGTGATGGTTTCCGTGACGTCAATATTCTCGGCGGCAGCACGTAGGGCTTCGCCGCTCGTCGCGACGTGGACGCTTGTGGAACCGCCGAGGCTAGTCGGCAGGGTGCCCGTCGCCACAGTTATCTGGCGGAACCCGTCTCCAGCGGCGGTGCGGTCCGCAGTAATCAGGCCGCTCGCATCAAGCCGGTCCAGGTACGCCTCGACGATCGCGGGGTTGATACGGGCGAACAGATCACGCTGGAGCAAAGTCAAGGCCGCGACTGCGTCAACCTGGCTGGCAAGTTTGCGTTCGGTGTCGCGGACCTCACGGGCCTTACGGACCAGTTCCTGCGTCTGGATGGCTTTCGCTGCCTCTACCGCGGTGTGCTTCTTGACTTCGTCGTTGCCATAGAGGTCGGTCAGCCACTTGTCGTAGTCGACGCCGGTGATCTCGGCGACCGCGGACAGGCTGTCAAACATCTGCCCGCGAAGCTCATTCGCGGCGGTGACGAAGTTATCGAGCAACCTCATCAACGTGTCGCCCTCGCGTGTGTCGGTGGCGACCAGGTTGTATAGGAACACGTCCCGGTTCTGTCCGACACGGTGGATGCGGCCCATGCGCTGTTCCAGGCGTACCAGCGACCAGGGAATGTCGTAATTGATCAGTACATGTGCAGCCTGGAGGTCGATGCCTTCGTTGCCGGCGTCGGTGGTGACGATGACCTGAAACTCGCCCCGCATGAACTCGCGACGCACCTCATCGCGCTCGGGTTTGCTCTGTCTCCCCGAATACATCTTCGCGGTGTAACCATCTGTGCGGAGACGGTCGGCGATCCACTGAGCGGAGTCAGCGAACTCTGTGAATATAACGGCCTGCTCGTTTGTGCCAGCGGTGATCCCGTGAGCAGTGAGGCAGTCGTCAATCAGCCGTGTCCACTTCGACGGCCGCCAGTCGGCTGCCGTGATCGCAACATCGAGTCGGTCGAGGAGTGACTTGATCCCAGAACGTTCCGCCCGGGAGGCCGTAGACGCTGCGTTAACGACCTTCGCTTCGTCGACCTCGCTGTCATCGCCGGCGTCGGTGCGGTCCGCGATGAGTGCTGCCTCGGCCTCGCTCAACTCTCCCATGTGGCTGTGCCGTCGGCGCAGCGTCTCGGCGAGTGAGTACAGACTCGACGCGGCCCGCTTGCCATACACCATCCGGGCGAGCGGCTGCGCCGACGGTGGGAAGTACCTGTCGACCATGTCGATCGCTTCGATATAGAAGCCGTACTCGACCTTCGACAACGGGATGCTGTGGTTAGCAGCGGTGCGCCCCTTGAATAGTCGAGTCTTGCCGTCATAGTCGACAAGATCTTCCTTCATGCGGCGGAGGAAATGGATCGGCCCTGGCCGCAGCGCGTCGAGTTCGACGTTCGGGTCGGTACCCGGGTCGGGGTAGATGTCCGGGTCAACGAGATGCAGCAGGTGCCGGAACAGCCATTCTTTCCCGCGATGCGGGGTTGCGGTCATGAGTAGCGCGCGCGGAGTGTTCTTGGCGAGAAGTCGACCGACCTGATGGAAGCCGGCCGCGGTCGGAGTCAACCGGTGGGCCTCGTCGAAAACGACCAGGTCCCAGCCAGCCTTATCCGGGCGAATCGAGTCCTGGACCGAAGGGTTGACCGCGGCGAGCTCAAGGCTGACGACCCACAGGTCGCTGGTGTTGAGTGCGTCTTGGCGGATCGTTTCTGCCGTCAGGTGTTTGAGACCGCCACCGAGCAGACGGGCGAAGTCGTCAACCCATTTGGTGGCAAGGTTCGCGGGGCAAACGATGATCGCCCGTCGCACGAGACCGAGTCGCTGCATTTCGCGGATGTAGAGACCGGCCATGATCGTCTTACCGGTGCCGGGCTCATCCGCAAGAAGGAATCGCAGCTGAGGCTGAGGAAGCATGGCACCGTAGACGGCAGTGGTCTGGTGTGCATACGGCTTCAACGGCGTGGACGCCATTGCGCTGGTCTCGGCGTTCGTTGCAGCAGCGTCCATCCACCGCGTCCACATGCCAGCCAATACACACGCGGAGTCAGCACTTCCGTCGCTGACGAGAGCGCGGACTGTGTCAGTGTCTCCCGGTGCGAGGTTCACCTCATGGCGCCGATCCTGGTCGTCGACGAGGATCAAGTCGACACCTCCGCTGGAAGAATCTTGGATGACGAAACGCACCGTAGCGAAGTCGGGGATTCCGGCCGCCCGGACGCGTACACGTTGCCCTTTCTCGAACACTTGGCACACCTCCGATCGGTCCAGCTAAATCCTGTCCAAAATGTTCGGACCTGGCAGGGCGGAGTTTAGCCACCCAGGTTGCCTGCGTTGTGTGAGTGGGGCTCGTGCGCCGCGGCGCGGCGCGCCCTCACGTTGACCGCATTCCGATGCGCGGTCGTGACGACAAGCCGCAAGCGCGATCGACCTGGCTCACTTCCCGTAGCCAAGTGCGTAGTCACAGCACCGTGATGATTGGTCCCGGAGAGGTGTTACTAGCCGATAACAAACGAGCCGGACGCCCGTGCAAAGTTCGGAGCACATGGCGGCTTCGCCGGCCAATGCCGATCGAGTCAAGCAGTGGGGCGAAGTGGGCGCGGGTCACGAAGTAGCGAGCGCCCGGCCCCTTCACCATCGACACATCCGTCAGGCGTTCGATTCGACCTACAGTCACCCACCCGACAACCCCCGCCACCACCCCGCGATACCGTTTACCCGCACACCCAGCCCACCACAGCAGCGGCCAGCCGTACCCCGGTCCGGCGCAGGACAGAGGAACCATGAGCGACCACGACACCACCGACGACCAGCCGCTGCGGATCGACGGCGCACTCGCCGTGGTCACCGAGCAGCACGACCAGCTGCATGCCCTGTGCGTGCGCACCCTGGCCGAGCTGCTGGGCTCCGAGCCGGACACCGACGAGGACGGCGACATCGCGATCCCCGTGCACGGCTTCGCGGTGTACGTGACGGTCGCGGACGACGGCCCGCAGCTGCACGTGTGGTCGTCGATCGTCACCGGCATCACCGACCGCGCGCAGGCCACAACGCAGCTGGTCGCGCTGTCGGAGGAGTGGCCGCGGCTGCGCTTCGCGCTCAGCGAGGAGCACCTGCTGGTCTCGACGCTCGTCGACGCGGACCCGTTCGCGCCGCAGCACCTGCTCAACCTGATCGACGAGATCCACGACCTCACCCACGACCTGGACGACGACTTCGCCGCCCAGTTCGGCGGCACCCTCGACTGCGACGCCGACGACGACAGCTACGCCGGTGACTGCGATGGCGGGGGCTGCGGCGGCGACTGCGCGTGCGGCGACGCCGGCGAGCACGTCGAGGGCGACCTCGGCATCACTGCGGCCGCGCCGACGACCTCCGCGTAGTCGAATCCAGCAAAGCCCGAAGGGAGCAGGCGCTCGGCAAAAGCCGGGCGCCTGCTCCGTCGCGTCCTGGGCCAGAAAGTCGGTCCCCCGCGTTACCCTGCATGCCGACGGTCGGGAGTGCGGCCGGAGCGCGCTGCAGATGGGACCACACCGTTGCCGGACCTCGAAAAGTTCGACCAGGCCGTCGAACTGGCGTGGCGTGAGTTTCGCGGCACCCTCGCCGACCACATCGGCACGATGCGCGGCGAGGACATCCTCGTGGTCGAGCTCGCGGAGGAACCGGGCGTCGGCGGCTATCTCCCATGCGTGCAGTTCCTGGCCTGGGCCGAGGACCTGGTGCGCTGCGAGGTGCCCTCCAACGCGTTCCTCGATCCCCGTTTCGCCCTCTCCCCCGCCGACGAGGCGCTGCTGATCGAGCTGGGCTGGCAGCACCCCACCTGCGCGCCCGACGCCGATCCCGGCGACGGCTCCCCCGCCCACTTCCTCGACCGCACCGTCCGCTGGTCCGACCAGCTCGCCTCGATGGCCGTGGCGGCCTTCCGCGACGTCTGGAGCGTGCCGCACCCGAGCTTCCTGCGGGCCGAGGCCATCGGCAGCCGGGCCGGCAATCTCACCGGCCCCACCGTGCGGGACTGGCTCGCCTCGGACGTCGACCCGATGCTCGCCGTCGCCCCGCGCGACCCGGACCACCTGCGCGATCTCGTCGAGGCCGCCCTCACCGATCTGCTCGGCGACCAGCCGCAGGTCGACAGCGACGGCGACTTCGTCCTGACCATCGAGGGGCACGCGGTGTTCGTGATCCCGCACGCCACCGAACCCGTGGTCCGGCTGTGGGTGCCGCTGCTCTACCGGATCGGTGGCCGTACCCGTGCCGCCGAGACGGTCGCCGACCTCACCGCGCGCTGGTCGCACCTGCGGTTCGTCCTCCGCGAGGATCGCCTCAACGCGGTGATCGAGGTGCCCGGGTTTCCTTTCGTGCCACGACATCTGACCGACCTGCTGGACCGGCTCACCGCGTTCCTCGCGACCGTGGACCGATCGTTCGCCGCACGCTTCGACGCCGTCGGCTATCGCACCACCCCCTCGCCCGCCGGGGACCACGAGTGCGTACCGGACGTGCCGCCGTCGCTGATGGCGGTGATGCAGCTGGTGCTCTTCGGCGAGGGGGACCTCGACGCCGAGACCGCCGCCGACGTCTGCGAACGCGACCGCACCACCATCCTCGAGTACATGCGGATCAGCGCGGAACGCGCGGCGGAGTGGCGGGGCTCGCTGGAAAAGGCTCGCGCCGAGGCGGATCCGGACGAGATCGCGCTGTGTGAGGGCGAGGCCGCGGCCTGGTCCGACACCCTCGCCGCGCTCAGCGGCGCGCTGCGGGTCGTCAGCTTCTCCCGGCCCGGGCTGGCCCCCGCGCCACCCGTGGAACCGCCGCGGCAGATGGAGCTGTTCGAGGACCCGGCCGAGCTCACCCTGTTCGACGACCCCCGCTGAGCTGGCCCCCCGGAACTACCCCCGCCGCAACCCGCTCGCCCGCAGCACCCGCCGCCGCACCCCGGCCCGCACCGACGCCTCGTCCCCGACGATCCGCACGTGCCCGCGCGCGCGGGTGATGGCCGTGTACAACAGCTCCCGCGTCAGCAGCGACGACTCCTCGCCGGGCAGCACCACGGACACCGTGTCGTACTGGCTGCCCTGGCTGCGGTGGATCGTCATCGCGTACACCGTCTGCACGGCGGACAGCCGGCTCGGGTGCAACAGCAGCGGCTCATCGCCCCGAGCGAAGGCGGCCACCAGCTCGCCGTCGCCTCGGTCCACCACCACGCCGGTGTCGCCGTTGTAGATCCGCACCTCGTGGTCGTTCGCGGTCACCAGCAGCGGCTGCCCGGCGTACCAGCGGTCCGGGTCCAGCCGGGTCCCCGTCGCCGCGCCGATCCACTCCATCGACGATCGCGCCCACCACTCCACGCCGAACGGGCCCTCGCGGTGCGCGCACAGCAGGCGGTGCGCCTCCGACGCCTTCAGCGCCGCCGCGACGTCACCGGCCGAGGCCGCCTCGGTCACCGCCGCCGCACCGGACACCACGTCCGAGCGCAGCGCGGCCAGATCGTCCGGCGCCACGAAGGACACCTCGTCCGCCCCGGAGCGCAGGATCGCCATCACCGCGTCCTCGTCGCCGTCGCGCACCGCGACCGCCAGCCGGGCGATCTCGCCGCCGAACCGGCGGCCGCGGCTGAGCCGAACCACGCCGCCGCGCAACCGATCCCGCTCCCCCTCGCTGAGCGCGGCCTCGTCGGGATCGTCGGCCGCGTCCAGGTCCGCGCCCACCACCCGCGCCAGCAGCGGGTTCTCCGTCCCGGTCACCGGCCGCGCCACCAGGTCCGCCAGCACCGCGCCCGCGTCCACCGAGGTCAACTGGTCCGGGTCCCCCACCAGCACCAGCCGGGTGTCCGGACGCAGCGCCTCGAGCAGCCGGCACATCATCGTCAGCGAGACCATCGACGTCTCGTCGACCACCACCACGTCGTACGGCAGGTGGTTGCCCGCGTTGTACCGGTACCGGCTCGCGCCCACCCGCTGCCAGCCGAGCATCCGGTGCAGCGTCATCGCCGCCAGCCCGGCTGGCAGCCTCACCTCCTCCGCCTGCTCGCGCACCGCCTCCTGCAGCCGGGCTGCCGCCTTGCCGGTCGGCGCGGCCAGCCCGATCCGCAGCCCGGGGCCGTGCTCGGCGAGCAGCAGCGCCAGCACCCGCGCCACCGTGTGCGTTTTGCCGGTGCCGGGGCCGCCGACGATCACCGCCGTCCGGTGCGTGGCGGCCACCGCCGCGGCGATCCGCTGCCGGTCCGGGGCGGCCGAGCCGCCGAACAGCTCCGTCAGGCCCGCCCGCAGCCGGTCCTCGTCCACCGCGGGATGGCCGAGGGCGCGCTCGTCGAGCACCCGCCGAATGGTCTGCTCCTGCCGAAAGTACTTCTCCAGGTAGAGCAGCCCGCCGTCCTCGGTGTCGACGAGCCGCAGGGGGCGCAGCGGCCCCTTCTCCCCGCCGATCACTAGCGGGCTGCGCCGCAACGCCGCCAGCACGTCCGCGTCCTCGGGCCAGGGCAGCGCCTCCAGGTCCACGGGCTCCCCGTCCGCGGGCACGTCGACGGTGACCTCCCGGATCCGGCCCAGGTCCAGGCACACCGAGCCGGAGCGCACCGCGCGCACCGCCAGCGCCGTCGCCAGCAGCGCCTCCTCGGCGGCCTCCCCGCCGAGCGCGCCGAGCCGCAGCGCGACGTGCACGTCCGCGGCAGCGAGCACCCCGGCCTCGTTGAACACCCGCAGCGCGCCCTTGCCGCGCTGCGCCACCTGCACCTCGGTCACGGTGCCCCCTCGATTCCGGCCAGCAGGTCCGACAGCTCGGTCACCAACGCGGCGGGCGGGTACCAGTCGAAGACGCCCGCGCCGGCCGGGCTGTCCGGGCCGGCCATGCCGCGCACGAATAGGTACTGCACCCCGCCGAGGTGGGTGGCCGGGTCATAGCCGGGCAGCCGCCAGCGCAGATACCGGTGCAGCGCAACCGCATACAGCAGCGCCTGCAGCGGGTAGTGGGCGCGCATCATCTCCGCGGCCATCGTCTCGGTGGTGAAGTCGGCGGTAGTGAGATCGCCCGGAGCCAGCCGGTTCGTCTTGTAGTCCACCACCACGAAGCGGGGCCCGGGCAGCCGAAGCACCGCGTCGATGCTGCCGGTGAGGTAGCCGCGCAGCGGCGCCGCCCCGAGGGTCTCGAACAGCGCCGCGTAGCCGGCCAGCGGGTCGTCGGCGGGCAGGTGCCTGCGCAGCAGGGGCGCGACCCCGGCGAGGGTCACCTCCGCGTCGGTGTCCTCGCCGCCTGCGAGCGGCAGCTCGAAGTCCAGCTCCGGCAACCGATCCGACGGCGGGATCGACGCCAGCGTGTGCCCGCCGCCTCCTCGGGCGGAGCCTCGGGCCATTCCACCCAGCGGCGTGTGCAGGACGGGAACGAGCGCCGCCGCGAGCGCGTCCGGATCCACCCCGGAGAACCCGGCGGCCACCGTCTCGCGGCAGCACCGCACCAGCTCGGCCTCCAGGTCCGCGGCGGCGGTGTCGACCTCCTCGAGCACCTCGTGCACGAGGGTGCCAAACGCGGCCCCGGCGGGCAGCCCGTTCATCGGCGACGGCAGGCCCACCGCCTCGGTGGGCGCGACCAGCGGCGGCTCGTCCGGCTCGTCGTCGAGCTCGGGTTCCTCCGCCTCGCTGCCGACACTGGGCGGGGCGTCGTGCGCGTGCGCGGTCAGCGCCGAGTACGAGGTGCGGCGCCAGGCGGCGTCGAGGTCGCGGTCGAATCGCGCCGCGGCCAGCTCCCCGACCTCCTCCTGCGGCGGCGTCCACTCCGGCACCACGATCGGGTCGGCGCCGACGGCCTCCACCCGCACCAGCTCGGAGTCGCCCGCCCACGCCGAGAGCCGCTGCGCGACATCCGGATCGGCGGGCACCCGTTCCTGGGCCGGTACCGCCAGCTCGCCGGGCCGCCGGGCCAGCAGCATCCGGTGCAGCGGCGCCGCCTTCGTCGAATAGGCGGGCGCCCACCACAGCACCAGCTGACACATGGCCCGGGTCAGCGCGACGTACAGCAGCCGCAGCTCCTCCCCGGCCTCCTCCTCGTCGTGCCGCTTCTTGCGTTCGTCGTAGCCGGGGCCCTCGGGCCCGCCGACGTCGAGGATGCGGCGGCCGTCCGCGTCGTGCAGCAGCAGCTTGTCGGGCTTGGGGTTCTTCGCCGCGTCCCACGCGTACGGCAGGTACACGATCGGGTACTCGAGGCCCTTGGTGGCGTGCACGGTGGCGATCTGCACGGCCGCGGCGTCGCTGTCGAGGCGGCGGCTGCGGTCGATGCCGCCGATCGCGGGGTCGCGCATCCGGTCGGTGAGCCACCGGGTGAGCGCGGTGAGCCCGAGGGATTCGGCGACGGCGGCCTCGTTGAGCAGCTGTGCGACGTGTCGCAGGTCGGTCAGGCGCCGCTCCCCCGCGGCCCGCGACAGCATCCGGGCCTCGAGCCCGCTCCACGCCGCCAGCCGCTCGAACAGCGCGGCAAACCCGGACTGCGCGAACACCGCCGACAGGTCCCGCAGCCGCCCGCCGATCTGCGCGACCGCGTCGTCGCCTGCGCCGTCGAGCTCGGCGGCGGTGCGCCCGAGCAGCGGGGTGAGCGCCGCCAGCCGCACCCGGTCCGAGCGGTGCGGCTGCTCGATCGCCTGCAGCAGCCACAGCCAGTCGCGGGCGGCGGGGGTGAGGAAGACGCTCAGCCCGCCGACGGTGACCGCGGGCACCCCGGCCCGGTCCAGCGCGTCGTGCACCAGGGCGACCTGCGCGTTGGTGCGGACCAGCACCGCGATGTCGCCGGGCTCGACGGGCCGCGGGCCGGGGCCCCGGTCCACCGTCTGGCCGCCGCCGAGCAGCCGCACGATGTCCGCGGCCAGGTCCGCCGCCACCCGCCCGCGCAGCGGCCCGACGGCGGGAAAGCCGGTCTTGCCCAACGGTCCCGCGCCCGCGCGCGGCAGGTGCCGCAGCCGCAGCGGTACCGCCGCGCCGATCCGCGAGCCCGTCTTGGCGGCGTCGACGGGGTGCACCACGATCTGCGGGTGGCCGAGCGCGGCGCCGCCGTGCAGGTGCGCGAGCGCGTCCAGCAGCGGGGCGTCGCTGCGCCAGTTGGTGGTGAGCTCCTGGTGGCTGTCGGCGGCGCCGACCGCGTCCAGGTAGGCCAGCACCTCCGCGCCGCGAAACGCGTAGATGGCCTGCTTGGGGTCGCCGACGAGGATCAGCGTCGACTGCCCGTGGAAGGCGCTGCGCAGGATCCCCCACTGCAGCGGGTCGGTGTCCTGGAACTCGTCGACGAGCACCACCGAGTAGCGGTCGCGGACCCGGCGGCAGGCGGCCGGGCCGTGCACGGGATCGGTGAGCACGCCGTGCAGCAGCGCGGGCAGGTCGTCGAAGTCGCGGACGCCGACCGCGCGCTTGCGGCGGTGCGCCTCGGCCCGCACGGCCGCGGCGAACGCGGCCGCGTCCGCTGCTGGTGTCCCGTCCGCGTCGTCGGGTGCCAGCGCGGCCTGCGGGTCGAAGATGGCCGCCCGCGCCGCCTTTCGTGCCTCACCGGGGGTCAGCGAGGGCGACCCGCCGCGGCCGAAGGTGCTCAGGTACAGGTCGCCGATCACCTCGGCGTTGAGGTCGGTGGCCTCCTCGACCAGCACCGCGTCGGGGTCGCGCTCCCCGGCGATGCCGAGGCCGTCGAGCATCCGCTGGCAGAAGCTGTGGGTGGTGGCGATGGTGGCGGCATCGAAGTCCGACAGGGCCTGCAGCAGGCGGCGCCTGCGCAGCGCCACGGTGTCGGGGTCGGCGTCGGCGAGGTGCGCGACGAGCGGGTCCCGGCTGCTCGACGGGTCCGCGAGACCGGCCGCGGCGGAGGCGAACCGCTCCCGGGTGCGCTCGCGCAGCTCCTTCGTCGCGGCGCGGCTGAACGTGACGAGCAGCAGGCTCGCCGGGTCCACCCCGGCCTCGGCGACGAAGCGCGCGGCCAGGCCGACGATGGCGTAGGTCTTGCCGGTGCCCGCGCTCGCCTCGAGCACCGTGGTGCCCTTCGGCAGCGGGCCGAGCAGGTCGAAAGGGGTGCGCCCGTTCACGGTTCTCCCAACGTCTCGGCTGCCAGCAGCGGGTCCCACAGCTCGCGGGCCACCGCGCCGAAGACACTGCCCTCCACCGGATCCGGCGCCGCGGTCAGCACGGACAGCGCGGGCGCGGCCCCGTACACGTAGCCGAGGTGCCGGTCGGCGGCGTCGCCGAAGGTGCCGCCCCACTCCTTGCCCGCGGCCTCCATCGCCATCTCCACGGATGCGCCGCCGGAGCGGCGTTCCGCGTACGCCGCCGATGCGCCGGTGGCCATCGACGGCGGGGCCTGCAGCCCTCGGTCGCGCAGCTCGACGAGGCGCGCCAGCTGGGCGAGCGCGTCCTCCGGCGCGGTGAGGGTGGACTGCCAGGTGGGGCGGCGGTACTGGCCGCGGCCGGTGGTCACCGCCCGCCACTGTGTGCCTTGCGCGGCCCGCCGCGGTGTCTCGCGCGGCCCGGCCGACGCGGCGACCGCCAGCAGCTGCGCCCACGCCGTCAGCCGGTGCTTGGCCGCCAGCCGCGAGAACGTAGTCCGCGCGATCACCGTCCCGTACACGCCGCCGACGGTGCCGGTGAGCCGCCGACCCGATCCGAGATCGACGTCCACGTCGATCGTCTCGGCGCCACCGGGCTGGCGTCCGGCGGCGGCGAGGGAGCGCACCGTCGCCTCGATCTCGCCGAGCGCGCTGTCCCCCAGGCCGAACGGCGGCAGCGTGCCGCGGCGCCACTCGGCGGCCCGGAAGTCCGCGACCCCGTCGGCAAAGTCCCGGTCGTCGGCGAGCAGCGTCGCGAGCATCCGTTCGCCGATGTCCCACTTCGCCAGCGGGTCCAGCTCCAGGTCCAGCGCGTCGGCGATGTCCTCGTCCAGCTCCGGCACCCGCAGCCCGAGCCGCTGCCGCAGGAACGCCTGGGTGGGGTGGACCAGGAACGCGACCAGCTCGGCGAGGTCGACGTCGCCCGGGGTGGTCGGCGGCAGCGGCTTCGCGAGGAACGCGGCCTCGGGTTCGGGCGGGCGCTGCGCGGCCCGCGCCCCGGCCAGCGCGGCGGCGTCGAAGCTGAACGGGCCGTCGGGCCGGAAATTGCGGGCGTCGAAGGGCTGCAACGGATGCCGCGTCAGCGCCGCGTCCGAACGGCCCGCCATGGTGTCGAGGACGTCGCACAGTTCGCTGAGCGGGATCGCCGGTGGCCGCCGGGAGCCGCTGACCGGGTCGGCGCCGGTGTAGAACAGCACCAGCCTCTCGCTGGCGGACATGACCGCGTCGAGCAGCAGCTGCCGGTCCTCGCTGCGCGGATCCCGTTCCCCCGGCAGCGGTCTGCGCGCCAGGACGTCGTCGCCGTCGACGCCCGCGCCGCGAGGGAAGACCTCGTCGTCGAGCCCGAGCAGCACCACCACGCGGTGCGGCACCGAGCGCATCGGCACCATCGTGCACACGGTCAGCTCGCCGGTGCGGAAGTTGGCGCGGGTCGGCCGCCCCGCCAGCCGGGCGCGGAGCATCGCGCGCACATCGGCCAGCCGCAGCTCGCGGTCGCCGCCGTGCTCGACGGCGGCGGCGAGCTCGCGCTGCGCCTGCCCCAGCTGCCAGGCGTCGCGCTCGCGCACGTCGACGAGCAGGTCCAGGGCGCGGGCCAGGCCCGCCGACCAGCGGTCGGTCGGCTGCGGGCCGCGCAGCCCGCGCAGGGACACGTCGAGCCGGTCGACGAACTCGGCGAGCCGGCCGGTGAGGTCGATGTCGTTGCTGTCGACGTCGTCGAGCGGCAGCGACAGCGAGAGCCACTGGCCGTCCGCACCGTCCGCGGCGGCGCCGAGCAGGATGCGGTCCAGCGCCGACCGCACGGTGTTCTGCGGGAAGTCGCCGAGCCCGAAGTCGGTGCGCTGCATGGGCCCGATCCCCCACCGCGCCCCGGCGGCGGTGGTCCACTCGCGCAGCCGCTCGAGGTCGTCATCGGTGAACCGGAAGCGGCGGCGGACGGGTTCGGCGGCGGCGAGGTCGAGCACCTGGCTGGCGGTGACGCGGCCGTCGGCCAGCCCGAGCAGCGTCGCGACGACGGCGAGCACCGGATTGGTCTGGTGCAGTGCGCGATCGGCGAGCCGCACCCGCAGCCGGTGCCCGGGGTGCCCCACCGATTCCTGGCCGAATGCGGCCCGCACCAGCGGCGCGTAGGTCTCCACGTCCGGGCACATGACCAGCACGTCGCGCGGCTCCAGCGTCGGATCGTCCTGGAACAGGTGCAGCAGCGATTCGCGCAGCACCTCCACCTGCCGGGCCGGGCCGTGGCAGGAATGCACCTGCACGCTGCCGTCGGCCGCACTTCCGGCGGTGGGCGCGCGGTCGGCGGCGATGTCGGCCTGCAGTCGGCCGAGCAGGGTGACCGGGGTCGGGGCGGCGCGGTGGTGCGCGTGCTCGATGCCGGGCTGGCTCAGCCGGGCCTGCAGCTCGCGGACGTCGCGGGCCAGTCCGGCCAGCAGCGGGTGCGTGACGGCGAGCGCGCCGTCGTCCTCGGCCCGGGCGGCCGCCGGGGCGCGATCGGCCAGCGCCGCCCACATGCCGGGGCTGGGATGCGGAACCCACAGGTGCACATCACGATTCGCGGCGATCGCGGACAGCACGTCGATCTGGGCGGTGGTGAGCCGGGTGGGCCCGAACACCGATAGTCGGCCCGGCAGGTCGACCAGGCCCGGCTCGGCGACCAGCCTCGTGCAGGCGTCGACCAGTCGCTCGGCGGGGCTTTCGGTACCCACACGCCCGCGCAGTCGCCGCCACAGCTCCGCCTGCCAGTGCAGGTCGTCGTCGAGCGGGCCGCCTGCGCCGTCACTGTCGCCTCCCGCAGCCCAGTCCTGCAGCATCGCGGGCCGCTGCGCGCCGTAGCTGCGGAACAGCTCGGTCAGGTGCGCGGCGGTGCCGTAGCGGCGGCCGCGCCGGTGGTCGTCGGCGCCGTTGCCGAGGTGACGCGCCAGCACGGACGCCCACGGCTCGTCGAGGACGTCGTCGATGACGCCGAGCAGCGTCCAGAGCAGCCGCGCCGGGTTCCACGGGTCCTCGTCCGCGGTCATACCGGTCGCCGCGGCCATGGCCTCGTCGACCAGCCGGGTCGGCGACGGGAACTCGATGTTCGCCGCAACCCCGTCGCCGTCAACCGCGCCGAGGGTGGCCGACAACCGCTGCGTCAGCCAGCGCTCGACACCCTTCGCGGGGACCGCGATCACCTCGGGGGCGAACGGGTCGGCCAGCGGGCTCCTCAGCACGTCAGCCAGCGCGGCCGCCAGGGTGTCGGAGCGTTCGGCGCGGTGCAGCGTCAGCACGTACTCCCCCTACGTTCGAAACTCCCCGATGGTCGGCTCAGGCTTATCACAGCGCACCGACTTCCCGGTGGACCGCTGGTAGACCGCCCCGAACCGGTGGCACTATGGAGTTCCGGAGCCAGGCCGGATCTGCTGCCGAGGTGAGTGCCGTGCCGCATCGTCAAGGACGCCATACGCGCGACAGGTCGGCGTGACCGATGGCCGGAAACGATCCGTCCGTGGCCCAGCGCGATGTGACCTCCTCGGTGACATCGGAGCTGGCCGCCGCCGGGTTCATCGATGCGACCGAGATCGGCCACGGCGGCTTCGGCGTCGTCTACCGGTGCACGGAGGCCACCCTGGACCGCACCGTGGCCGTGAAGGTGCTCACCGCCGACCTCGACGAGGAGAACCTCACCCGGTTCTTCCGGGAACAGCGGGCGATGGGCAGGCTCACCGGGCATCCCAATATCGTCAACGTCCTGCAGGTCGGCACCACCTCGAGCGGCCTGCCCTACCTGGTGATGCCCTATCACCCGCGACGCTCGCTCGATCTGCGCCTGCGCGACCACGGGCGGCTGTCGCTCGAACAGGCACTGCAACTCGGCGTGAAGGTTGCCGGTGCCGTGGAGTCCGCGCACCGCATCGGCATCCTGCATCGAGACGTCAAACCGGCCAATGTGATCCTCACCGACTACGGCGAACCGGCGCTCGCCGACTTCGGCATCGCACACCTGCCGGACGAGTTCGAGACCGCCACCGGCACGATCACCGCGACTCCGGCCTTCACCGCACCCGAAATCCTCGGCGGTGGCCCGCCCAGTGCCGCGGGGGACGTGTACGGGCTCGGTGCGACGGTGTGCTGCGCCCTCACCGGCCACCCGGCCGTCGAGCCCCGGCCGGACCTGCGCGAACTCGACATCCCCGACGACGTGGCCTCCGCCGTCGAGCGCGCCATGTCCGCCGATCCCGACGCTCGCCCGACGGCCGCGCAACTCGGCGACGTCCTGCGCGAGATCCAGTTCCGCCACGGTCTTCCGGTCGACGAGATGGCGCTGAAGTCCGTGGCCGCTCCGAAGCGCGGTCATCATCGGCCGTCGGCTAGCGACACGCGCCAGTTGACCGGACACTCGACGCGGGGAATGAAGGGAAACCTGCCCGCGGACCTGACGAGCTTCGTCGACCGTCGCAGCGAGCTGACCGAGGCGAAGGAGATGCTGACGACCTCACGGCTGGTGACGCTCACCGGGATCGGCGGCGTCGGGAAGACCCGCCTCGCGCTGCGGATCGCGACGAGCGCCCAGCGCGGCGGCTTCCGCGATGGCGCGTGGCTGGTGGAGTTGTCCGACCTGCACGACGAGTCGCTGCTCGCCGGCGTGGCGGCGGCCGCTCTCGGACTGAAGTCCTTCTCTGCCCAACCCATGCAGACGGTCCTCGCGGAGTACCTCGAGCCGCGCCAGACCCTGCTGGTGCTCGACAACTGCGAGCAGCTTGTCGACGCGGTGGCGGACCTGACCCAAACCCTGCTGCAACGCTGCCCTGAGCTGCGCATACTCGCCACCAGCCGGGAAGCGCTCGGCATCGCCGGTGAGGCGACCATACGGGTGCCGTCGCTCAGCGCGCCTGCCCCCGACCGTCGGCTCGATCTCGGGGCGCTACCCAACTACGACGCGGTGACCCTGTTCGCCGACCGCGCCGTCGCGGTCGTGTCGGGATTCACGCTCACCGAGGACAACATGGCCGCCGTGGCCGGGATCTGCCACCGGCTCGAGGGACTTCCCCTGCCGATCGAGCTGGCGGCGGGACGATTGCGGGCGCTGTCACCCGAGCAGATCCTGCAACGGCTCACCGACCGCTTCACCCTCCTGACCGGTGGCGGACGCACCGCCCCCACCCGGCAGCAGACCCTCCGGCTGTCCGTCGACTGGAGCTACGAGTTGTGCACGCCCGAGGAACAGCAACTGTGGGCTCGCCTGTCGGTGTTTGCGGGCAGCTTCGAGCTCGCCGCGGTGGAACATGTCTGCGGCGCCGACCTGACGCCGGGTGCGCTGCTCGATCTGGTTGCGTCGCTGGTGGAGAAGTCGATTCTGATTCACGAGGAATCGGCGGCCACCGGCCGGTACGGACTCCTCGACACCATCCGCGAGTACGGTCTCGAGAAGCTCGCGGAGTCCGGCGAGTACGAAGAGATGCGGCGACGCCACAGGCACTGGTTCCAGCGCCTGGCGCTGCTGGCGGAAGCCGACTGGATAGGCCCGCGCCAGCTGGACTGGATCGCCCGACTGAAGCTGGATCAGCAGAACTTTCGTGAGGCACTGGACGCCAGCATGGCGGGGCCGAGCGACGCGGCGGTCGGTCTCCGGATCACGGCCGCGCTGTTCCCGTTCTGGCTTGCCAGCGGGCAGCTCAACGAGGGCGCACACTGGACCGAACGAATGCTGACCGTCGAGGGCCTGCCGCGGGGCAGGGAGTGGGTGCGGGCGGTAGGCCTCGGCGCGGTGCTCAACGGCTTCCGCGGCGACATCGCCGCCGGCACGGAATGGGTCGGATGGGCGCGCGCGGCAGCGGATCCGGACGACCCGATCGGTGCCGCGACCACCGACTACGCCGCAGCCCTCCTCGCACTGACAACGAATGACATACCCACCGCAGCAACATGTTTCGACTCCGCCTTGGAGAAGTGCCCCGCCGACAACGACCTCCTGCGGCTCGCCGTCCTGACCGGTGTCGAGGTGACCCGCGGGCTGCTCGGGCAGACGGCGACGGCGGCCGACTGCCTCCAGCAGATGCTGGACATCACCGAGCCACGCGGCGAGGTCGTGTTCCGGGCGTGGGCCCTGCAGACGCTGGCGTTGACCGTGTGGCCGACCGATCCGCAGCGGGCGATGGTGCTGGTGGAACGGGCGCTGCGACTGTGCCGATCCTTCGACGATCCGTACGGCTCCTCGCTGTGTATCGACTGTCTGGCCTGGACCGCCGCGGCCGACGGCGACTACCCGAGGTCCGCGATGTTGCTCGGCTCCGCGCAGGCGATACGGCAGATGGGGGGCGTGCAGACCATCGCAATCCCGAGCTGGCGCGCACACCACGACGAGTGCGAGCGACGGACCCGCAAGGCACTCGGGCAGAAGTCCTACGACGCGAGCTACGGGGAAGGCGCCTCCAGGAGCTTCGGGAAGGCCGTCGCGTACGCACTGGCCGAGTCGTCCGCACCGCCTCGGAGCCCGGCCGCCACGGACAAACCCACCCTGACCAAACGGGAGTTCCAGGTGGCCGGCCTCGTCGCGGAGGGGCTGACGAACAGCGCGATCGCCGGCCGGCTTTTCATCTCGCAACGGACCGCCGAGGGACACGTCCAGCGCATGCTCGCCAAGCTGGGATTCACCTCGCGAACGCAGGTCGCCGCCTGGATGGTCGAACAGGACCAGGGCTGAGACCACGTTCGGGTGGCACTATGGAGTTCCGGAGCCAGGCCAGCTCTTGCGGTCGGCCACGTCCGCTCCCTGCCCGTGAGGTGAGTACCGTGCCGCATCGTCGAGAACGCCACAGATCGGCATGACCGATGGTCGGTGACGATCCGTTCGCGACCCAGCGCGGTGTGCCCCCGTCGGCGACATCGGAGCTGGCCGCCGCCGGGTTCACCGATGCGACCGAGATCGGGCGCGGCGGCTTCGGCGTCGTCTACCGCTGCACGGAGGCGACGCTGGACCGCACCGTGGCGGTGAAGGTGCTCACCGCCGACCTCGACGAGGAGAATCGGACGCGCTTCGTCCGGGAACAGCGGGCGATGGGCCGGCTCACCGGGCATCCCAATATCGTCAACGTCCTGCAGGTCGGCACCACCGCGAACGGCCATCCCTACATCGTGATGCCCTATTACGAGCAGCGTTCCCTCGATGTGCGCATCCGCGACCACGGTCCGCTGTCGCTCGAGCAGACGCTGCAACTCGGTGTGAAGCTGGCGGGCGCGGTGGAGTCCGCGCACCGGCTCGGCATCCTGCATCGCGACATCAAGCCGGCCAACGTCATCCTCACCGACTACGGCGAGTCGGCGCTCTCCGACTTCGGCATCGCACATCTCCCCGACGGGTTCGAGACCGCCACCGGCACGTTCACCGCCACCCCGGCCTTCACCGCGCCCGAGGTCCTCGGCGGTGGCCCGTCCAGTGCCTCCGCGGACGTCTACGCGCTCGGTGCCACGGTGTTCTGCGCCCTCACCGGCCACGCGGCCTTCGAGCGTCGCAGCGGCGAGCAGGTCGTCGCGCAGTTCGTGCGTATCACCTCGCAGCCCGTTCCGGACCTGCGCGAACTCGACATTCCCGACGACGTGGCCGCCGCCATCGAGCACGCCATGTCCGCCGATCCGGGCTCCCGCCCCGCGGCCGCGCAGCTCGGCAACGTCCTGCGTGAGATCCAGTTCCGCCACGGTTATCCGGTCGACGAGATGGCGTTGCAATCCATCGCCGTCAAGCGCGGCGATCGTCGTCCGTCGGCGGATGGCGGGATTCCGCCGACCGGGCCGTCGACGCGGGGCCGGAAGGGGAACCTGCCCGCGGAGCTGACGAGTTTCGTCAACCGCCGCAGCGAACTGACCGAGGCGAAGGAGATGCTGTCGTCGTCCCGGCTGCTGACCCTCACCGGCATCGGTGGCGTCGGGAAGACCCGCCTCTCGCTGCGGATCGCGACGAGTGTCCAGCGTGCCTTCCGCGACGGGGCGTGGCTGGTCGAACTGGCCGACCTGCGTGACGAGTCGCTGGTGGTCGGCGTGGTGGCCGCCGCCCTCGGGCTGCAGTCCTTCTCCCGCGAGCCGCTGCAGACGGTCCTCGCGGAATTTCTCGAGCCGCGCCAGATCCTGCTGGTCCTCGACAACTGCGAGCAGGTGATCGACGCGGTCGCGGAACTCGCCGAGACCCTGCTCCGGTACTGCCCCGAGCTGCGCATCGTGGCCACCAGCAGGGAAGCCCTCGCCATCGGAGGGGAAGCGACCCTGCGGGTTCCGCCGCTCAGCGCGCCCGCCCCCGACCATCAGCTCGACCTGGGGGCACTGCCCAGCTACGACGCGGTGACCCTGTTCGCCGAACGCGCCACCGCGGTCGTTCCGGAATTCGCGCTCACCGAGGACAACATGGCCGCCGTGGCCGGGATCTGCCACCGGCTCGACGGGCTGCCGCTGCCGATCGAACTAGCCGCGGGACGATTGGCCGCACTGTCCCCCGAACAGATCCTGCAACGGCTCACCGACCGCTTCACACTCCTGACCCGCGGCGGACGCACCGCCCCGACGCGGCAGCAGACCCTCCGGCTCAGCGTCGACTGGAGCCACGAGCTGTGCACGCCGCAGGAGCAACAGCTGTGGGCCCGCCTCTCCGTGTTCGCGGGCAGCTTCGAACTCACCGCGGTGGAGCAGGTCTGCGGCGCGGACCTGACGCCGGGCGCGCTGCTCGACCTGGTCGCGTCGCTGGTGGAGAAGTCGATCCTGATCCACGAGGAATCGGCCAGGGCGGGGCGGTACGGGCTCCTGGACACCATCCGCGAGTACGGCCTCGAGAAGCTGGCGGAGTCCGGCGAGTACGCACTCATGCGGCGACGCCACCTCGACTGGTACGAGCGCCTGGCGCTGAGGGCGGAAGGCGACTGGATAGGGCCCCGCCAGCTGGACTGGATCGCCCACCTGAAGCTGGACCAGCAGAACTTTCGCGAGGCACTGGATACCAGCATGACGGAGCCGGGTGAGGTGGCCGCCGGTCTGCGCATCACGGCCGCCCTGTACCCGTTCTGGCTCATCAGCGGACAGATCAACGAGGGCGCCCGCTGGACCGAGCGACTGCTGACCGTCGAGGACGTTCCGCGCGGCCCGGAATGGGTGCGGGCGGTGAGCCTCGGCGCGGCGCTCAACGGGTTTCGGAGCGACATCGAGACCGGCGCCCAGTGGATCGGGTGGGCGCGAGCGGCAGCAGCGGACACCGGCGACCCGGACGCCGCCGCGACCGCGTTCTACGCCGCAGGCGTTCTGGCGTTGGGCGCCAATGACGTATCCACCGCGGCAACATATTTCGACGCCGTCCTTGAGACCTGTCCGCCCGACGCCCACCTCCTGCGGGTCATCACCCTGACCGGCGCCGAGGTGGCCAGCGGGCTGCTCGGACAACCGGAGCGGGCAGCCGACTACCTCGAACAGGTGCTGGACATCACTGAGCCGCGCGGCGAGCTCGCGTTCCGGTCGTGGGCCGTGCGGACGCTCGGGTTGGCGGTGTGGACGACCGAGCCGGCGAGGGCGATCGCGCTGCTGGAACAGGCTCTGCGACTGTCCCGGTCCGTCGACAATTCGTTCGGCGCCGCTCCGAGCCTCGAGGGCCTGGCCTGGATCGCCGCGGCCGCTGGCGACCACACGAAGTCCGCGGTGCTGCTGGGCTGCGCGCAGGCCATGCGGCAGACGGGTGGCCTTCCGGAGATCGCGATCCCGGGGCTGCGCGCACAGCACGACGAGTGCGAGCGACTGACCCGCAAGGCACTCACGCCGAATTCGTTCGACGCGAGCTACCGCAAGGGCGCGTCCGCGAGTTTCGGGGAGGCCGTCGCCTACGCGCTGGGCGAGTCCACCGAGTCGTCTCGGGAGCGGGCCGACACTGGCAAGACCACCCTGACCCGCCGCGAACTCCAGGTCGCCGGCCTCGTCGCGGAGGGCCTGACCAACAGTGCCATCGCCGCCAGGCTGGTGATCTCGAAAAGGACCGCCGAGGGACACGTCGAACGGATCCTCGCCAAGCTGGGATTCACCTCCCGAACGCAGGTCGCCGCCTGGATGGTCGATCAGAACCGGGGCTGACATCGACCCGTGCACCGTCGGGCCGATCCCGCCGCCCGGGACCCGGGTATGGACCGGCGCGTCGACGTCCGGTAATGATGAGGACAAAGAGTTGAAACCAATTTCACTAGTGACGAGGTATCCCATGCTCGACGCGGCCGCCATCGGCGATGGCATTTTTCAGATTCCCGTTCCCATGTCCCACAACCCCCTTGGCACCACCCTCGTCTACGCGATGGAGTCCCCTGGTGGGATCGTCCTGGTCGATGCCGGCTGGGACGGCGACGAGGGGTGGGAGGGCCTGACCAGCGGACTCGAGTCGGTCGGGCACTCGATCTCCGAGGTCGAGGGCGTCGTGCTCACGCACTTCCACCCGGACCACACCGGTCTGTGCGGGCGGGTGCGCGAGGCCTCCGGGGCCTGGATCGCGATGCACGCCGATGACATGGACATGTTCGGGAAGATGTCCTCCCCCCACGACGAGGTCTGGCTCGCGGACCAGCAGGTGAACCTGACCCGCGCGGGCGCGACGCAGGCGGACCTCGACGCGTTCGCAGCCGTGGCGAACGGCAAGTCTCCGGCCGGCCCGGAATCGACTCCCGACCGGATCCTCGCCGACGACGAGGTGATCGCGTTGACCGGGCGCGGGCTGCGGGTGGTGTTCACGCCGGGCCACACCCCCGGCCACGCCTGCTTCTACCTCGAGGACGCCGACGTGATGTTCACCGGCGACCACGTGCTGCAGAAGACCACCCCGCACGTCGGCAACTTCGTCTACCCGCTCGAGGAGCGCGACGCGCTCGCCGAGTTCCTGGACTCACTGCGCCGCGTGCAGACGATGGACATCACCCGCGGCCTCGGCGCGCACGGCATCCCGATCGACGACGTCGCGGGCCGCGCAGGCGAGCTGATCGAGCACCACGAGGAGCGGCTCGAGCACCTGTACGCCGCGTTCGGCGACGACCAGATCACCGTCTGGGAGGTGGCCCAGCGGATGAAGTGGTACCGCCCGTGGACCGACTTCCACCCGATGGCCAAGGGCATGGCGTTGTCCGAGGCCGCCGCGCACCTGCGCCACCTGGTCGCGCGCGAGCAGGTCGCGCAGGTTCCGGGCAGCGAGCCTGCGCTGTTCGTGAGGCGGTAGCCGACACCGAAAACTCGGTCGCGAAACCCGCGGGCTGTGGGCGAGAATCGCGACCATGTCTGTGGATATCTCGGCGCCGGCCCGGCTGGGCGAATCGCGTCTCGCCGACGGGCGGGTGATCGGGTGGGCCGAATGGGGCCACCCGGACGGGATTCCGGTGCTGCTGAGCCCGGGCGCCGCCACCACCGGGACGCTCGGGTTCGGCGCCGAGGCAGTCGAGTCGCTCGGCGTGCGGCTCGTCGCGCTCGACCGCCCGGGCCTCGGCCGGTCGACGCCACTGCCCGGTAAGACCTTTCGGGACTTCGCGGCCGACGTCCGCGAGTTCGCCGCGCTGCGGGGGCTCGGCAACCCGGCAATCGTGGGCAACTCGCAGGGCGCGCCCTTCGCGCTCGCGTGTGCGGCGGCGGGCGTCGGCGCCGCGGTCGCGATCGTGTCCGGCAGCGACGAGGTGGCGGCGCCGCGATTCGCCGACGCCCTGCCAAAGCCACTGCGCGATCTCGTCGACCTGACCGCGTCGGACCCGGACACCGCGGAGCGCCTCTTCGCGACGTTCGATGCGGACGCCATGTGGCAGATGGTGATCGACACCAGCCCCGCGTCGGACGTCGCCGTCTACCGGGACCCCGTCTTCGAGCGTGCCTACCGCGGCAGCATGCGCGAGGCGTTCGCGCCGGGCCCCGCCGGTTACGCCCGCGACACAGTGCTGGCGATGGGCCGCTGGCCCTTCGACCTCACGACGATCCGTGTCCCCGTGGACCTCTGGTACGGCGATCAGGACACCAGCCACTCACCCGACCACGGCGATTGGCTGGCCACCCGCATCCCAGGAGCCGTTCGCCATCTGGTGCCCGGCATCGGCGGCGCCGTCCTGTGGACGCATGCCGAACCGATCCTGCGCACGCTGCTCGGTCACCTCGACTCGCGCACCTAGAGCGCACAGCTACTCTCGGCGACAGCCCTTCGAAGGCGCCGGTTGAACCAGCGCACGAACCGAAAGGGATGACCGAGCGCGCGCAGGAGGCATGGCCGTGATGGACCCGATTGACCGGCTCAGGGACGAGATCGCTCGGACTGGGTTGCTGACGGCCCCACTCGCCGACGACGGGATCGTCGTCGGCACCGCACAGCTGCGTGCTGCCGGGACCGAGGTCACGGTGAACGTCGATCCCGAGCTCGAGGATCGGACCGGCCTGGACGCCGGTGTGCTCCTTGCCGCTGTCGAACGACTGCTCACGATCACGACCGCGCGATGGGATCAGGTGGTCGACTCGATCGCCGAGGAGATCGAGGACGCGGTCGGCGATCAGAGCGTGGTCGAAGCGACCGACCTGCGCAATGATCTGACCCTCAGGTCCGTGGCCGTCCTGCACGACGCTGTCCTGCTGTCCTTCCTCGCGCCGAAGCAGTTCCCCGACAGCTGGATCCGGGCCCAGCTCGACGAGGATCTCGTCGTCGAGGATGTCGCCGTCGACGAGAAGGACGACGAGGTCGTCGAGTTCGAGTCGCTCGACGAACTGATGGACCACCTGAGTTCGACCGACGACCGCTAGGTCGCGTGATTCGGGCCACAATCGGGGCGGAAAAGCAACCCCTATCGCGATAGTTGGACGTCCGATAACCTGACGTCCATGAGTCTCGATCCGCGCACCAACACCGTCGACGGCGTGCTCCGCCGCTCGGCCGCCAAGTTTCCCGATCGCACCGCGCTGACCTTCGACGGTCGCAGCCGCAGCTACCGCGACCTCGACGACGCGGTGACCCGCGCCGCCGGCCACCTGCTGGCGCTCGGACTCGAGCCGGGCGACCGCGTCGCCGCGTACGGCACCAACTCCGACGCCTACGTCATCGGCTTCCTCGCCTGCGCCCGCGCGGGCCTGGTGCACGTGCCGGTGAACTACGCCCTCAAGGGCGAGGAGCTGAGCTACCTGGTGTCGCAGTCCGGGGCGCGGGCGGTTCTGGTCGACCCGGCGCTCGAGGGCACGCTGGCTTCGGTGCGCGAGAACCTGGCGATCGAGCACGTGCTGCCGCTGCGCGACGCGGACGGCTCGCTGCTCGAGCTCAGCGGCACCGGCGAGGTACCGGCGCTGGAGCCGCAGGCGGCCTCGACCGATCTGGTGCAGCTGCTCTACACCTCGGGCACCACGTCGAAGCCCAAGGGCGCCATGATGACCCACGGGGCGCTCGTGCACGAGTACGTCTCCTCGGTGATCGCGCTCGGCCTGTCCGCCGAGGACAACCCGCTGGTCTGCATGCCGCTGTACCACTCCGCCGGCATGCACGTGTTCGCGATCCCCTACCTGTCCGTGGGCGCGACAGTGAATCTGATGGCGGCGCCGGATATTCCGGAGATCCTGCGCCGCATCGAGGCCGAGAAGATCGGCTCGCTGTTCCTCGCGCCGACCGTGTGGGTGCCGCTGGCGAACCACCCGGACCTCGAGACCCGCGACCTGTCCTCGCTGACGAAGGCCCAGTACGGCGCGTCGATCATGCCGGTCACCGTGCTGAACCGTCTGCGCGAGCGCTACCCGAACCTCGGCTTCTACAACTGCTTCGGGCAGTCCGAGATCGGCCCGCTCGCGACGGTGCTGCAGCCCGAGGAGCACGAGGCCCGGCCGTCCGCGTGCGGGCGCGCGGTGTTCTTCGTCGAGACCCGGGTGGTCGACGCCGAGGGCAACGACGTGCCCGACGGCGAGTCCGGCGAGGTGCTGTACCGGTCCCCGCAGCTGTGCCAGGGCTACTGGGAGAACCCGGAGGCGACGGCTGAGGCGTTCCGCGACGGCTGGTTCCACTCCGGCGACCTCGTCACCCGCGACGCCGAGGGCTTCATCACCGTCGTCGACCGCATCAAGGACGTCATCAACACCGGCGGCATCCTGGTCGCCTCCCGCGAGGTCGAGGACGCCGTATACACCCACCCGGCCGTCGCCGAGGTCGCGGTGATCGGCACCCCCGACGAGAAGTGGATCGAGGCGATCACCGCCGTCGTGGTGCTGCGCGAAGACCACGAGCCGGTGACGGCCGAGGCCCTGATCGGGCACGTGAAGGAGCGCATCGCGCCGTTCAAGGTGCCGAAGAACATCCAGTTCGTCGACGCGCTGCCTCGGAACCAGAGCGGGAAGCTGCTCAAGCGGGAGTTGCGGACGGGGGCGTAGGGCTGGAACTCCCAGTATCGCGTTCCAGCTGTACTACGCCGTCAAGTCGTGAAGCGCGGCTGATCCTCAGCAGACCGCAACGGCGCCCCAACCCTCGGTCGGGGCGCCGTTGCGTGTTCGAAACCTGACACGCCACGTTTCGCGTTTCATTGCGCGGAGGCCGACCTGCGAGCAATGTGGTGGTCGGCGGGTGTGCGGACGGAGGTGTCGCCGGTGGACTTTCAGGCCTGGTGGGACTTTGTGTTCGCGCGACGCAGCCAACTGGTCACCGATTCCTACCTCCATGTGAGCGCGGTCGTGCAGTCGATCGTGATCGCGACGATCATTGCCGTCGGCATCGGCATCATGGTCTACCGCAGCCCGATCGGATCCGCGGTGGCCACCGGACTGGCCAGCACCATCCTCACCGTGCCCTCGTTCGCGTTGTTGGGTCTGCTCATCCCGATCCTCGGCCTCGGCGTGCGCCCGACCGTCACCGCACTGGTGCTCTACGGCCTACTACCGATCATCCGCAACACCATCATCGGTCTCGCCTCGGTGGACCCGGCCATCACCGACGCCGCGCGTGGGGTCGGGATGAACCGCCTTCGCGTGCTCGGGCGGATCGAGATGCCGCTGGCCTGGCCCTCGATCCTGGCCGGCATCCGGGTGAGCACCCAGATGCTGATGGGCATCCTGGCGATCGCCGCCTACGCCAAAGGCCCGGGCCTCGGCAACCTCATCTTCTCGGGCCTGTCCCGCGTGGGCAGCCCGACCGCGGTTCCGCAGGCACTGACCGGCACCGTGCTCATCGTCGTCCTGGCCCTGGTCCTGGACGGGCTCTACGTCCTGCTCGGCCGACTCACCACCTCGAGGGGGATCCGGTGACCGACACCGCATCGCGCAAGGGCACCGCCGCGCACCACGACCACACCCACGGGGTCGAGATCGTCCTCGACGACGTGGTCAAGCGCTACCCCGGGCAGGTGGACGCCGCGGTCGACCACGTCTCGATGACCATCCCCGCCGGCGAGACCGTGGTGTTCGTCGGACCCTCCGGGTGCGGGAAGACCACCACCATGCGGATGATCAACCGGCTGATCGAGCCGTCGTCGGGACGGATCACCATCGGCGGCAAGGACGCGCTGTCGATCGACCCCGACCAACTGCGCCGCGGCATCGGCTACTCCATCCAGCAGGCGGGTCTGTTCCCGCACCTGACGGTCGCCAAGAACGTCGCGACCGTGCCCGGCCTGATCGGGTGGGACCGCAAACGCATCGCCGAACGCACCGACGAGATGCTCGACCTCGTCGGCCTCGACCCCGACACCTACCGGGACCGGTATCCGCGACAGCTGTCCGGCGGTCAGCAGCAGCGGGTCGGGGTGGCCCGCGCGCTGGCGGCGGACCCACCGGTGCTGCTGATGGACGAGCCGTTCGGCGCCGTCGACCCGATCACCCGGGGCCTGCTGCAGGACGAGTTGATGCGACTGCAGTCCGAGCTCGGCAAGACCATCGTCTTCGTCACTCACGACTTCAACGAGGCCGTCAAGCTCGGCGACCGAATTGCGGTGCTGGGCAGCCAGTCTCACATCATGCAGTACGACACCCCGGAGGCGATCCTGGCTAACCCCGCCAACGACATGGTCGCCGGGTTCGTCGGGGCCGACGCCTCCCTCAAGCAACTGACCCTGAGCCGGGTCCGGGACGTGCGGCTGATCGAATGCCCGACCGCCCACGAGGACGGTTCCGTCGACGAGATGCGCCGGGCCCTGCTCGCCCGCCGACGGCAGTGGGGCCTGATCCTCGACGCCCGCAACCGCCCGGTCCGCTGGGTCTCCCCCGCGCACCTGGCCACCGTGGACTCGCTGCGCGACGTGGGTGATCCGGTCGGCGAGATCCTTTCGGTGCAGTCCACGCTGCAGGACGCCCTCGAGGCCCTGCTCGCAGAGTCCAGCGCGTCCACGGTCGTGACCGGACGCCGCGGCGAGTACGTCGGCCTCATCACCATCGACACCCTGGTGGAGAACCTGCGCCAGCTGCGCGACGAGCACGCGGACGACCACGACGACCTTTCCGACCCGGGCCCCAGCGCGCTCGACGAGCCCGGTGGGGCGCAGCGCGCTCCCGAGGAGCTGGCCCCGTGAGCACCGAGACGTCCCCGCGGGGCTCCGCGCCGGGCGCGGGCGTCGCCGCCACCGATGTGGCCGTCGTCGACCACACCGCGGCCGCCGACCGCCGCGCCGAACGGATGCGCCTGCTCGCCCAGCCGGTGCTGGTTCTCCTGCTGGCCGGTGGTGTCCTGGCGTGGGCGTTCAGCCGCGACCTGAACGCCACCCAGCAGGCCAGCATCAGCGTGGCCAATCTGGCGACCCTGACCTGGCAGCACGTGCTGATCACGGTCGCCGTGGTGGTGATCGTGGTGGCATTGGCGGTACCCCTGGGCACGCTGCTCACCCGGCCGGGCTGGACCCGGCTGGCGCCGGTGTTCGTCGGCATCGCGAACATCGGTGCCGCCGCCCCGGCCATCGGCCTGTTGGTGCTCTTCTACCTCGCCACCCGCACCACCGGGTTCTGGATCGGGGTGCTGCCGATCGCCTTCTACTCGCTACTTCCGGTTCTGCGCAACACGATCCTCGGCTATCAGCAGGTGGATCCCACGCTGATCGACGCGGGCCGCGGCCAGGGCATGTCGGCGCGCACGGTGCTCCGCCGCGTCGAGTTCCCGATGGCGGTGCCGTACATCCTGGCCGGCCTGCGCACCTCGCTGGTGCTGGCGGTCGGCACGGCCACCCTCTGTTTTCTGGTCAGCGCCGGCGGGCTCGGCGTCCTGATCGACACGGGGTACAAGTTGCGCGACAACGTGACCCTGGTGGTGGGTGCCGTACTAGCGGTCTCGCTGGCCCTGCTTGTCGACTGGCTCGGCGCCCTCGCCGAGGTCTACCTCGGCCCGAAGGGATTGCGTTGACATGGCCGGACGCCGGAAACTCCTGCTGCGTAAGGTCGCAGCGTTCGCGATGGTCGCGGCGACTGCCGTCACGCTGGCCTCCTGCGGGCTCGAGTCCGGCGGCGCGCTGCCCCTCAAGGTCGGCCCGGGCAGCATCACTCCAGTCCCCGAGCTCGAGGGTGTCCCGATCACGGTGGGCTCCAAGGACTTCACCGAGCAGATCATCCTCGGGTACATCATCGAGTTCGCCTTGTCCGCGGCCGGCGCGGACATCCGCGACCTCACCAACATCCAGGGCTCCAATAGCACCCGCGACGCGCAGGTCCACGGCCAGATCGACCTCACCTACGAGTACACCGGCACCGGCTGGATCAACTACCTGGGCCACGAGCACCCGATCCCCGACCCCACCGCACAGTTCGAGGCGGTGCGCGACGAGGACCTCACCCGTAACGGCCTGGTGTGGACCGACCCCGCGCCGATGAACAACACCTACGCCCTGGCCACCAGCCGAGCCACCGCGGAAGCCACCGGGGTGCGGACGCTCTCCGAGTACGCGGATCTGGTCAAGCGTGACCCGGCCGCGGCGACCACCTGCGTCGAGACCGAGTTCAACGTCCGCCAGGACGGCTATCCAGGTATGGCCGCGGCCTACGACTTCGATCCGGCCAAGGCGCAGAAGCAGATCCTGCAGACGGGCATCATCTACCAGGCCACCGCGGACGGCACCCAGTGCAAGTTCGGCGAGGTGTTCACCACCGACGGCCGGATCATCGCGCTGGACCTGGTCCTGCTCGACGACGACCGCTCCTTCTTCCCGAAATACAATCCGGCACTGATCATGCGTGAGGGATTCGCGCAGGAGCACCCGCAGGTCGCGGAGGTGATGGCGCCAGTATCCGCGGAGCTGACCGACGAAGAGATCACCGAGCTGAACCGCCGCGTCGACGTCGACGGCCAGGAGCCGGCCGACGTGGCCCGAGCGTGGTTGGTGGACAAGGGTTTCGTCACGGCTGCCGACTGACCCGCCTACTTGGTATGGAACCGGATCTCGTGGATCTCGACATCGGACAGGTTCGGGATCACATCGCCGTAGATCGCCCGAATACTGCGGGCATCCTGTAGGAACTCGATCCAGCTCATTCGCCGCTGCTCCAGATTCCGGTCGGGGAGATCGAGACCTCACCCGGTGCGAAGCTGATGAAGTCTTCGATGTGAATCGCCGACCGCGGCCCAGCCAGTTCGACGAGGATGAGGCCAGGCCGTCCGCGTGCGGGCGCGCGGTGTTCTTCGTCGAGACCCGGATGGTCGACGCCGAGCCGCTCGATCACCTTGAACTCAACGCGCCCCTTCCGATCCAGCATGATCCCCAGCACGTCCGAGACCCCATCGATGAAGTTCGGTCGACTCTTGAGATGTCCCATCCGTTAAGTCACGCACCATCTTCCATCGAGCGTTTGCTAGATCGGGGTACCCCGGTTCCGACCCGGCGGCATGATGAGCAACTCGTCCCGCTCACGGCGCCTGCACTCAGCCGCAAACGACGAGGCAACGGCCGGGTCGGACAAGAAACGCGCGTAGGTTTCGGGGTCGATCTCGTAGTACTCCTCGTAGTCGACCAGTCCGTTGCTCACCGGGATCGACACGTAGCCTCCGCCTGTCACCAGATCGATGCCGACCGAGAATCGCTCGTCGCGCGAGACGTACGTGTCATTGAATCTCATGCTGCTCCTTTGCAACCCGGCCTCGCGCACCTGTTCCTCAGTTGAACATCAGCCGATCCTTCACGGACACTTCGGATCCGATCCCGACCTCGAGGAGTCCCGCCGCATCGTCGTACTCCACCGCGACGCGGAGCACAGCCGAACCAGGTTCCTGAGATACATCGAATCTCGTGGCGCCTTCACGGTAGACATCGACGAGTCGACGACCGTCCGCGATCCAGACGAGCCTGATCGAACGGCCGAGCGGATCGAGGGTCAGGTCGACATGGTCCCCGTCGTCGGACACCGCCCGGAGCGCCAGGACTCCGAGATCCCCGCCACCTTCCAGCAGGGAGATCCGGTCGACCTCCGACAAATCCGAGAGATTCGGGGTCTCGAACTGGCGGTATGACATGTCTCCCCCTCGTACTCGTCAGACGAAAGCCTCCCATCGCCTGGCCGTTCATCCAACCGTTCCGAACTAGGACAATGCCTGCTGCAGGCTGTCGAGTTCCGCTGTGTCGGCATAGATATCTATACCGACCACATGATCGTCGAACGACCCGAAACCCCGAATCAGCAGCCCGCCGGACGGGATGGAGGGCACGAGTTGTGGAACGAGCGTGTTGCCGTCGGCCGACACATCCCGAATCGCGCGGGCCGCGCGCTCCAGTCGGTCGATGTTCTCCGGCGGCGGCAGCACGAGGCAAACGGCCGACCGCGCGCGGCTGACTTCGATCGCGGTACCCAACTGCTCGAGATCTGTCACCAGCAATCCCCCGAACTGCACGTCCGTTCGCCCGGTCTGCCAATCGCGGCGCTCCCCGTGGGGAAGGGCCACGCCCTGGCTTTCCCACTGGCCCCAGAGCGCCTGACGCTCCATCGACAGCCGTCCGGTCCGGCTGTAGGGCCGAAGCGGCGGCGTCATCCCGACAAGCGCGACTCGACTGTTCGCGAAGCTCGACACGGCAGGCCGAAGCACCTCGAATGCCGACGCGACCGCACCCGATATCGAGCGGTCTCCTACCCGAGCAAACTCGATACCGAGCACACCGATGCCCGGATACGCGGATGCGACCGGCGCCAGAATGGGCACTGACTGCGCCGGTTCACGGTTCAGCGTGAAACGGTTGCCGTTCATTGCAGGGTGCATTCCCCTACGCCTCATTCCTGCCGGATTCAAGGGATGAGGCCATGACATCCAGGCCCTCGAGCGCGAGCAACCCCTGCCCACGTTGGTCCTCCTGGGAAACCAGAAACCGCACCCGCTCCAGTTCGAACTCGACATCGCGAATCCGATCGGCTACCGGCTTCAACGTGCGATCCAGCCCTCGCCCGCACCTGGCGAGCCTGCCCTGGACTTCGGCCACGTCGATCAGATCTCGTTCGAACTCCCTGATCGCATGCTGGTTGTCGGACAGCAACTGTCGAGACATCAGTCCACCCCCATGGCCATCCCCGTCACCGTACCCAGAGGGCCGGCCAGTCGTCGAACTCCGCGACAACCTCTCCGTCGAGAAGCAGTGTGTAGAGCGCGTCCGCCGGGAAATCGCCCAGCCGAATCGACAGCGTCTGGCCATCCAGTCTTGCGCGGTGTGGCTCGCGCGGGTCTCCGGTCGCCTCCCAGTGTATGCGCTGGTCCAGCTGTCCCACAGCCGTCATGGCAGCTCCCGATAGAGTTTCAGTAGTCCCTCGCTGAAGTACTCGACCTTCGCCCCACCAGGTGTCTCGGCCACGATGTCCCTAGCGAGTTCGCGCCCCTCCGAATCCAGCGAGGCGATCACCGACCGGATCTCCTCGGCGGCGCGTTCCGGCATCGTCAGCGCGATGATTTGCTGGTATTGCTCGTTCCAGTCCTCGATCCGCTGACTCAGCGCCTCGGACAATCCCAGTTCGGCCGCGGTTGACCGCCCCGCCTGCGGATCAACCAGGGACGGTTCGAGATAGTCGGCAGACAGTCTCAGGTATCTCATGCCACTCCTCCTCCCAGACCGGCACTCTGGTGAGCTGAGATCTTGCGAATCGCGATCCACCGCGCCACCATCTTCAGACGCGACGCGCCAATGCAGGCAACCTCATACCCCGAGCCCGGGGCCTCGTCGACGTGGAGGCTCGCCCGTCGCTCGGTACCCCAACCGCTCAACTCAACGCCTCGCACCTCGGAGAAGTGCAGTTCGATCTGCACCGTATTCGCTTGCTGCTCGACCCACTTCGGTGGCGGGTTCAGTGGATAGTCGGCCAGGTCGAGCCGCAGAATGACCGAACTCCCCCGCGTGTCGAACCGGATCTCGTGGACCTCGACTTCGGACAGGTTCGGGATCACATCGCCGTAGATCGCCCGAACACTGCGGGCGTCCTGCAAGAATTCGATCCAGCTCATTCGCCGCTGCTCCAGATTCCGGTCGGGTAGATCGTGACGTCACGCGGTGCAAAACTGATGAAGTCTCCGATTCGAATCGTCGGCCGCTGCCCGACCATTTCGACAAGGATGATTCCGAGCCGAACATCTAGCGCAACAACATCATCCGCCTCCAGAGCCTTGATCTGCCCGCTCACGGTAAGAACTCCGCTGCTCTCCGACACTTCGGCAACACCGCACTTGATGATCACAACGCTCCCCCACGGAACCGGGTCTGCGATCTCCAACTCGACATCCAACGCCCATCCGGCTTTTGCACGGACTCGCCCTGCCAGGTGGAGTTCAGGGCGATCACACGTGCCTCCTCAACGGTCGGGGAAGTGAGGTGACGACACACCCGAGCACCTCGGCGATCGCCGAATCGAACCAGAGGATGACCGCCCGCCCAGCGACCGCGGGCATCGCCATCCACACGGTTTCGCAGTCGGCGTTCTCGAGCCCGGACAGGAGATCTTGCGTTCCATGAACGACGGCCCCGGACTTCAACTCGCGGCGCCACCTTCGCTCGTAGATCGTGACCGCCACCTGCCGGTCGGTTTCGTGAACCTCGACGTGTTGATCTGCAGGCCCGACGCCCGCGAGCAAGCCATCGGCGATATCGACCGTTGTTCGGTCGAGGCTCGACTGAGCGAGCAGTCTTCTTATCTCCGTGATCGACACCGTCGTGACCGAGTCCGTCATCGACGTGGCCCCTCTTCGACATACTGTTGCGCCAAAAGGCCGAGCATGAAGGTGCACGCGACCTCCTCGGAGTCAAAGCTCACGTCATCCCACCTCGAGCCTCGCTCGGAAAAGAACACGAGCCACTGGTCGCCTTCCTGCAGAAGGCAGAGCCTGTTCTCGACCTCTCGACCGATTGAGTAATCACGCTCACCGAATCCGAGTCGCTCGAGATAGCCGTCCAGTCGTCGAACGTTGATCCGCACTGCCCACCCGCTTCCCGAAGTGTCCCGGCTCAATTCACAGAGCGCACGTGATTTGGACGCACGGATGGTTCGATCGGTTCCATCACCACCGAAGACGGGTGCAGGGCGACTCACAACCGAACCTCGACCCCATCGGGACCGGCGCAGGCCCGGGCTCACTCCCGCCCGGCGCCCAGCAGCCGGTGGGCGCACAGCCCGACGTACAGCTCGGCTGCGTGCACCGGGTCGGAGAAGTCCCGGCCGGTCAGCTCCTGGATCCGGCGCAGCCGGTACAGCACGGTGTTGCGGTGATAGTGCAGCTGCGCGGCCGCCGCCGTCGTCGATCCGCGGGCGGCGAACCAGGCCTCGAGGGTCGTCAGCAGGTTGCGCTGTTCGTCGGCGGGCAGGGCCAGCACCGGCCCCAGGACCTGACGGGCGGCGAGCTGTCCGGCGTCCGGCTGGCGGATCACCAGCAGCGGCACCGGGACCGCGTCGTAGCGCGTCGGGGCGCCCGCACCGTCGGGCGCGCAGCTCCTGGCCTGCCGGGCCTGCTCCACCGCCGCCCCGATGCCGCCCGGTCGGGCGAACCCGCGGCTCACCCCGACGGGTCCGCCGCCGATCTCGCCCAGCGCGGCGAGCGCCGCGTCCAGCGCCGCCTCCGCGGGTGCCCACAGCAGGCCGAGGCGACCGTCGACCTCGGTGTCCCACACCGAGTCGACGCCGACCCCACCCAGCCTGGATCGCAGCGCGTCCGCAGACGGACAGGTCGTCGAATCCCGCACGGACACAATAAGAAAGGCACCCCGCTCGGGGATCCGGAACGCCCGCACCGCATCCGCGACGCCAGCCGGGTTGAGGGCGTGGTTCGCGAACAGGGTCCGGGCCAGCCGCCGCCTCGCCTCGGCGTCCTCCCTGGCCCTCGTGTCGGCCGCCTCCCGGTAGGCGTCGGCCGCGGCGTCGGAATAGACGTCGACCAGCGCCCAGACCTGCTCGGCCATGTCCAGCAGCCAGCGGCTGGCGCGCCCGTCCGACCGCGCCATCAGCTCCTCCCAGATCAGCCGCCCGCCGAGCCGGAAGGCGTGCAGCAGCGCGGCCAGCGACACTCCCCGTTCCGCCTTCATCCGCCCGGCCGCGCGGGCCGACTCGAGCCGGATCGGCGCGGTGCCGTCGAGGTTCGCGAGCATCGAGGAGAGGTTGTCCCAGCACGCGGACCGCAGTTGCTCCGGCGTCAGCAGTGAGGCGTCGGCGTAGTCCTGCTCGGCGGCCACGATGCGAGCGACCAATTCGTCGGCGAGCGCGTCCACCGAGGCGCGCATGTCGTGCAGCAGCTCGGCTGGTGTGGGTGGAGCGATTTCGGGGCTGACGACCATCGCCCCAGGGTAGCCGCCGGTGAGTGATCCACGCCATAGCAATTTGTGCGGTCGCACAACCGGCTGGTCGACATCGACGCCCTCCGCCTATGGCGCACGGCACCGGATGGGACGAGGATCACACATAGAAGATCCGACGAGTCCGGCCCCGCCCGACTCGAATCGAACGGAGTTGTCCCGTGTCTGATCACGACCCCGCCAGCACCCACCCGGCCATCGATCAGGCCCTGGCCGACCTCGTCGAGGGCGAGAAGGCCTGGGCGGGCCTGTCCCTTGGCCACCGGCGCCAACTGCTCGACCAGGTCCGCGACCTCACCGTGGAGTACGCGGCCGAATGGGTGGCGGCGGCTGTGCAGATCAAGCGACTCGACCCCGACTCCCCCCTGGTCGGCGAGGAGTGGATCTCAGGGCCGTACTCGGTGGCCACCGCCGCGACGGTGCTGTCGGACAGCCTCGAGAAGCTGGAATCCGGCGCCAGTCCGCTGACCGACGCCACCTTCGGCACCGCCCCCGGCGGCCGCACCACCGTGCGGGCCCTGCCGATGAACGTCTTCGACAAGCTGCTGCTGAGCGGGTTCAGCGCCGACGTGTGGCTGCAGCCGGGCGTCGATCGTGCGACGGCACAGCGCGAGGCGGGCCTCGCCCAGCTCGATCCGACCCGGACACAGGGCGTCGGGGTGGTCCTTGGCGCGGGCAACATCACCTCGATCGCGCCGCTCGACACCCTGTACGAACTGTTCGCGCACAACCGCGTCGTCGCGCTCAAGCTCAACCCGATCATGGACCGGATGCTGCCGGTGTTCACGAAGGTGCTCGAGCCGTTCATCGCGATCGGCGCGGTCCGCATCCTGACCGGCGGCGCCGACGTCGGCACCTACCTGACCCGGCATGGGCTGGTCGACCACGTGCACATGACGGGCAGCGCGCTCACCCACGACGCGATCGTCTTCGGCACCGGCGAGGAGGGCGCGCGCCGCAAGGCGGCCGGCGAGCCGGTCCTCGACAAGGGCATGACCAGCGAGCTGGGCGGGGTGTCGCCGACCATCGTGCTGCCCGGCACCTGGAGCCGCGCCGACATCGAGTTCCAGGCCGAGCACATCGCCACGCAGCGCCTGCACAACGGCGGCTACAACTGCATCGCCTCGCAGGTGGTCGTGCTGTCCTCGCGGTGGCCGCAACGCGACGAGTTCGTCGCCGCGCTGCGCGCCGCCGTCGACCGCGCCCCCGCCCGGCCGGCGTACTACCCGGGCAGCGACGACCGGGTCGCCTCGGCCGAGCGGTCCTACCCGAAGGCAGAGCGCCTGGGCCAGAAGGGCGGCCGGGTGCTGGTGTCGGGCCTGCAGCCCGACGAGTTCGCCCCGCTGCTGCAGACCGAGTACTTCGGGCCGGTGCTCGGGGTGATCGAGCTGCCGCACGACGGCGAGCAGTTCGCGACCCGCGCCGCCGACGTGGTCAACGAGCAGTTCGTCGGGACGCTCGGGGTCAACATCATCGCAGAGCCCGGCACCATCGACTCGATGGGGGCGCGCTTCGACGCGCTGCTCGAATCGCTGCGGTACGGCACGATCGCGATCAACGCATGGACCGGGGTCGGGTACCTCACCCCCGCGGCGACCTGGGGCGCGTTCCCCGGCCACACCCTCAGCGACGTGCAGAGCGGCATCGGCGTGGTGCACAACGCGCTGCTGATCGACCGGCCCGAGCGCACCGTGGTGCGCGGGCCGTTCCGGCCGTCCCCGCGGTCGCTGATGCACCGGGAGTGGTCGATCTCACCGAAGCCGCCGTGGTTCGTCACCAACCGGACCGCGGCAGGCACCGGGCGGCGGCTGACCGAGTTCGCGGGCAAGCCATCGTGGACGAAGCTGCCCGCAATCTTCGCCTCGGCGCTGCGCGGCTAAGACCGACGGTTCCGCACCCGCGGCGAGAGCCGCCTCCCCCCAACACTTCCCGATGTGGAGATGAACGCATGTCCAGTCATCGTCAGTCGCCGACTACGTCATCGTCGGCGCGGGATCGTCCGGCGCCGCGCTGGCCGGCCGGCTCAGCTCCGACCCGCGCACCGAGGTCGTCCTCCTCGAGGCAGGTCCGCCGGACAAGGACAAGTACATCCACATTCCCGCGGCCTTCTCCAAGCTGTTCCGCAGCGAGGTCGACTGGGACTACCTGACCGAGCCGCAGCCCGGACTCGGCGGCCGCAGCATCTACTGGCCGCGAAGGAAGACGCTCGGCGGTTCCTCGTCGATGAACGCCATGATGTGGGTGCGCGGCTTCGCCGCCGACTACGACGAGTGGGCCGAACTCGCCGACGACTCCTGGTCCTTCGGCAAGGTGGTGGAGTACTTCCGCCGGATCGAGAACGTGGAAGGCGCCGCCACCGACGACGCCGGCACCACCGGCCCGCTGACGGTGAGCCGGCAGCGCTCCCCCCGACCGCTCACCGGCGCCTACCTGGAGGCGGCGCGGGAGACGGGATTCCCGGTGGAGCGCGCGAACACCGCTCAGCCCGAGGGCTTCTTGCAGACGATGGTCACCCAGAAGCGCGGCGCCCGCTGGAGCACGGCCGACGCCTACCTCGCGCCCGCGCGCAAGCGCGCCAACCTGACTGTGCTCACCGAGGCCGCCGCGACCCGGGTGCTGTTCGAGGGATCGGCCGCCGTCGGGGTCGAGTACGTGCAGGGCGGCGCGGTCCGCACGGTCCGCGCCCGCAAGGAGGTGGTGCTCGCCGGCGGCACGATCAACACCCCGCAGCTGCTGATGCTGTCCGGCATCGGCGACGAGCAGCAGCTGCGCGCACGGCATCGCCGTGCGTCACCACCTCCCCGAGGTGGGCCGCAACCTGTCCGACCACCTGGTGTCGATGCTCGGCTACCGCGTCGAAGCGGATACCCTCTTCGCCGCCGAGAAGCTCCCCGAGCTCGCCAACTACCTGGCCCGGCGCCGCGGGATGCTCACCTCGAATGTCGGCGAGGCGTACGGGTTCACCCGCAGCCGTGAGGATCTCGCGCTGCCTGACCTGGAAATGATCTTCGCGCCCGCCCCGTTCTTCGACGAGGGCCTGGTGCCCGGCACCGAGCACGCCGTGATCCTCGGGACGATCCTGCTCAAGCCGGAGAGCCGCGGCGAGATCACGCTGCGGTCGGCGGCGCACGCAGACAAGCCGATCATCGATCCGCGCTACCTCAGCGACGCGGGCGGCGTCGACCGCCGCGCGATGCTCGAGGGCCTGCGGGTGTGCGACTCGCTGGCCTCGGCGCCCGCGCTGAAGTCGCGGCTCGGGGAGATGGTCCGGCCCGCCCTGACCTCCCGCCCACCGCTGGAGGAGGTGCTCGAGATCGCCCTCGAGCGCAACTCGCACACCCTCTATCACCCCACCGGAACCTGCCGGATGGGCAGCGACGCGGCCAGCGTCGTCGATCCCCAGTTGCGGGTGCGCGGGGTGGATCGACTGCGCGTGGCGGACGCGTCGATCATGCCGACCATCATCCGCGGCCACACCCACGCGCCGTGCGTGGTGATCGGAGAAAGGGCGGCCGACCTACTCCGGCAGTAGAACTGAGCGGGCCGGGCGCCGATCTCGGGCGTCCGGCAGCGCCTACAGCGACTTCGCGATGATTCCCTTCATCACCTCGTTGGCCCCGGCGTAGATCTTCTGGACGCGGGCGTCCTCGTACATCCGGGCGATCAGGTACTCGCGCATGTAGCCGTAGCCGCCGTAGAGCTGGACGCACCGGTCGATCACCGCACACTGCTGCTCGGTGAGCCAGTACTTGACCATCGCCGCCTCGGACGGGTCCAGCTCACCGCGCAGGTGCGACTGGATGCAGTGGTCGAGGAACACCTCGCAGGTGCGCGCGATGGTCTGGCACTCGGCCAGCTCGAAGGCGGTGTTCTGGAACTCGAAGAGGCTGTGCCCGAACGCCTGCCGCGACTTCGTGTACGCGACGGTCTCCTGCACGGCCCGGTTCATCGCGCCCGACGCCTGCGCGCCGATGATCAGCCGTTCCTGCACCAGCTGCGCCATCAGCTGACCGAAGCCCTGCCCCTCGGCGTCGCCGAGCAGGTTCGACACCGGCACCCGCACGTCGGTGAACGAGAGCTCGGAGGTGTCGGCGCCGTGCTGGCCCACCTTGTCCAGCACCCGCCCGACGACGAATCCCGGGCAGTCGCGCAGGTCGACGATCAGCAGGGACACGCCCTTGGCGCCCGCCTTCGGGTCGGTCTTGACGACAAGCACGATCATGTCGGCGGAGGCGCCGTTGGTGATGAACGTCTTGGAGCCGTTGACGATGTAGTCGTCGCCGTCGCGAATGGCGGTGGTCTTGATGGCCTTGAGGTCCGAGCCGGCGCCGGGCTCGGTCATGCCGATGGCGGTGAGGATCTCCCCGGTCGCCATGCCCGGCAGCCACGTCTTCTTCTGCTCCTCGGAGCCGTACTCGGCGATGTAGTGCGGGACGATGCCGCTGTGCACGGAGATCCCGAGGGCGAGATCGCCGGCGTAGCCCTGGGCCTCGAAGACGGCGAGGTCGTGCGCGAAGGTGCCGCCACCGCCGCCGTACTCCTCCGGGATGGAGCAGCACAGCAGGCCGAGCTCACCTGCCTTGAGCCACACCTCGCGGTCGATGCGGTGCTGGGCGTCCCACTTGTCGTTGTGCGCCACCACCTCCCGCTCGAAGAATCCGGCCGCGAGCTCGGAGAGCGCACGGACCTCGTCGTCGTGCCAGCTGGGGAGGTACTTCTTCACGACGTCGACCGCCTTCTCGGGTGTCCGAACCGGGCCGCGCCTCTCGGCCGGCCGCTACTTGGTGCCAATGCTAACGATGTACGGAGGGACGCCCGGACAGCACCGCCCGACCGGCGTCGGCACCGACACCCTTCCCCAAAACTGCAACACGTTCTAGCATGCAACGATGAGCCTCCTCATCACCGACGACAAGCGCGTCCGGACGATCACCCTCAACCGGCCCGACGCGCTGAACGCGTTCGACGAGGCGCTCTACGACGCCACCACCGAGGCCCTGCGCGCGGCCGCCGAGGACCCCGACGTCGCGGTGCTGCTGCTCACCGGCAGCGGGCGCGCGTTCAGCGCGGGCACGGACCTGCGCGAGATGCACGCCCGCACCACCGATCCCGACTTCCGGCCGGGCAAGCACGGGTTCCCCGGGCTGCTCGACGCGCTTGTCGAGTTCCCCAAGCCGCTGATCTGCGCGGTCAACGGGATCGGGCTCGGCATCGGCGCGACGGTGCTCGGCTTCGCGGACCTGGCCTTCATGTCGACCACCGCCAAGCTCAAGTGCCCGTTCACCGGCCTCGGCGTCGCACCCGAGGCGGCCTCGAGCTACCTGATGCCCCAGCTGGTCGGCAGGCAGAACGCGGCCTGGCTGCTGATGTCCTCGGAGTGGATCGACGCCGCGCAGGCGAAGGAGATGGGACTGGTCTGGCGGGTCTGCGAGCCGGACGAGCTGATGGGCGAGGCCCGCAGGCACGCCGAAGTGCTTGCCGCCAAGCCGATCTCCAGCCTGATCGCGGTCAAGCGCACGATGACCGAGCCGCTGCGGGCCGAGATCGACGCCGCACGCGAGCGGGAGAACGCCTGCTTCCGCGACCTGATGGGCGGCCCCGCCAACATCGAGGCCCTCACCGCGTTCGCGGAGGGCCGCCAGCCGGACTTCACGGCCCTGCCCGCGGGCTGGTGATCGAGCCGAGCCCGACCCTTTGCCCGAGTCCCCCCGCTTCCAGTAGCGTCTGGACATGTGTCTAGTGAAGCCAAGTTCGAATCCACTCGCCGGCGCCTGACCGAGCAGCAGGCCGAGACCGTCGACAAGCTGACCACGGCCGCGGTCGCGGTGCTGCGTGAGCAGGGATTCTCGGGCCTCACCGTCCGCATGGTTGCGGCGGAGGCGGGCGTCGCCGCGGCGACCGCGTACACCTACTTCTCGTCGAAGAGCCACCTCGTCGCGGAGGTGTTCTGGCGGCGCCTGAACGCGGTCCCGCGGGAGGTGCCCACCGACCTCGATCCGGTCGCCCGGGTCTGCCGGGTGCTGCGCGATGTCGCGCTGCTCGTCTCCGACGAGCCCGCCCTGGCGGCGGCGAGCACCACGGCGATCCTGGGCAACGACCCCGACGTCGAGCACCTGCGCCTGCGGATCGGCATGGACATCCGGGGCCGGCTGATCGCCGCCCTCGGCCCGGGGCACGCCCCGGAGGTGCTCGACGCGCTCGAGATCGCGTGGTCCGGGGCGCTGGTCCGCGCGGGCATGGGCTACGAGTCCTACGAGCAGATCGCCGACCGGCTCGAGACCACCGCCAAGCTCATCATGGCGGGGCAGAAGTAGCCCCGCGCCGCTACCAGGCGCTCGCCCCGACCAGCGGCAGGTTCAGGAAGCTGGGCCGCTCTGGCGACAGCTGCACGTGCTGCGGCCGGTTCTGGCCGTCGGCCATCATCGGGCCGAGCGGCAGGTACCGGGGGACGCTGGCGGCATAGACGTCCACCCGCAGCCGGTGCCCCGGCTTGAGCAGCGCGTCAGTGGGCACCAGGTTGATGTCCACCGGCGTCACCTGGCCCGGGATGACGGGCTTGCGCGCGGACACCGTCAGCTTGTGGTGCGGCTCGGCGTAGTCCCCGTTCGCCGACCGCTGGCTCTGCGCCTCGTCGACCTCGCGCAGCGACGCGGTGAGGGCGCCGTTGGTGAGCGTGGTCGAGGTGCCGTCGGGCGCAACGTCATTGAGGGTGACCGCCCAGAAGCCGTCGGGTGCGTCGAGGACCGTCTCCAGGTGCAGGTTCACCGGCCCGGACAGTTCGGTCGGCTCCGCGACCGGGGCGCTGGTGAACGCGAGCCCCTCGGCCTCCTGGAACCGGGAGTCCTTGCTGCACACCGAGCCCAGGATCACGGTCATGCCCGCGGTCCCCTGCGCGCCGTCGCGGGAGCAGAACCCGCGCAGCCCGGGGGCGGCCGTCAGACGCGCCGAACTCTGGGGCGTCGCCGCGACGAGGCTGCCGTCGCGCGCGGCGTGGCCCGCGGTCCCGCTCGGCGCGTCCGAGAGGTACATCCGCTGGTACTCGACGCCCGCACGGGGGAACTGGTCGGTGGTCGTCCAGCCGTTGCCCTGCTGGTACAGCGTGACCGGGCCGTAACGGTCGATGCCGTTGTCGATCCCCTTGAGCCACTTGTCGAACCAGGCCCGCTCGAGGACGTCGAGCCGCGGCGGGGCGCCCGCCTCGCCGAATCCGCCGCCGAAGGTGACGTGGTAGTTGTCGCTCATGATCAGCTGCTTCTGCCCGGCGGGGAGCGGGATCGCGTTGTAGACGCGGGGCTCGCTGTTGGCGAAGATGTCGTGCCAGGCGCCGTAGAGCATGGTGGGCACCGCGATGTTCTCCACGTTGGCCTTCCGCTCCTGATAGAAGGTGCCGTCCTGCGCGACGCCCAGCGTGGTGGGATCGAGATCGTTGACCGTCGGGGCTGTCATCGCCTCGCGGAGTTCGGCGATCAGGGTGAGCGGGTCGCGCAACCGGTCCTGCAGCCACTGCTGGTCGAACCGCCCCTGCACGAGGGACTGCACGTCGGGAATGAGCTTGGTCCCGTTGACGAGCGCGAGCCACAGCGGCATGAAGCCGACGCCGAGTCCGCCTCCGGTTCCGACGATGTCGCGGAGCAGGTCGTTCCCCGGCTCCATGGGGAAGATCGCCTTCAGCGCGGGCGGGCGGTAGCCGGCGGCCTGGAGGGAGTTGATCCCGGAATAGGACACGCCTCCCATGCCGACCTTGCCGTTCGACCACGACTGCTTGCTCATCCAGTCGATGATCTCGACGGAATCCTGCTGCTCACGCGGGCCGAGTGTCTGCCAATCTCCCTGGGAGAACCCGGTGCCGCGGGTGTCGACGACCACCTGCGTGTAGCCGCTGCGGATGAGGTCCCGGTTCACGGCGAAGACGCGCATGCCGCCGCCGGTGAGCACCTTCGCGGTCTCGCCGACGCCGTCGAGCGGGGTGCCGGCGAGGTCGTAGGAGCTGACCAGGTCGACGAGGGTGTCCTCGAGTCCGGGCACGGCCATCATCGAGTCGACCAGGTTGCTGATCAGCTTGGTGTACGGCGTCACGTTCAGGATCGACGGCATCTTGGTGTCGATCGGCTTGCCGGACGCGTCCGCGGGGCGGTAGACGTTGCCCTTGAGCACGGTCCCGTCGCTCATCGTGATCGGCACGTCCCAGTCGATCGCGACGACCGGGTACTCCGGCGCGGCGTCGGCGGTGGCCTGCCACTTCGCGCCGTCCGCTCCCCCGCTCGGGTCGGCGGACGCGACGCCGCCCGGCGCGACGGCGAGGCCGATCGCCAGGGCGCCGACCAGGGCCAGCGTTCCGGTCCGCGCGAGCGACCCTCGTCGAGCCATCCGTGTGCGCATCGCTACTCGAACCCCCCATGGATTCTCCGGTGACGCTCGATCGCCCGGGTGGCCGCCGTCACAAACTTACTGGATAGTAACCACCCATATACCCGCCGTCAATACTGAAGTTAACCTCAATTCACCACCGTCGTAAGCACCTATTAGCGTTGCGCGAGAACACAATTCGTTCCCATACCTAGGCCCAGCCGGCTCCCCGCCGCCCGGACTGATGTTCGACCAGCCGCTCGACGAGCGCGATCAACGTCTCACGCTCCCCCGCGCCGAGCGGCGCGAGCAGATCCTCCTGCGCCTCGACCGCCAGGGCCTCCAACCGCCGCTGGTGCCGACTCCCCTCGGGGGTGATCGTGACGACGTTGCGGCGCCGGTCCACCGGATCCGGTTCGCGCACGAGATACCCGCCGCCCTCCAATTCGCCGACCACGGCGGCGATATCGCTGCGATCGAGGCGACAGAGACGGCCGAGCGAGGCCTGACTGAGCGGACCGTTCTCGGCGAGCGCGGACAGCACCGAGTAGTGCCAGCGGTGCGCCCCAACCTCGGCCATCCGCTCATTGAGCAGCCGCTGGGCGTGAATGCCCGCCTGCCCCATCAGCCAGGTCGGCGAGCGTCGCAGCGCGGTCGGCGGGCCGTCATCGATGGACTCCATGCGCACCATCCTAGTAACCGTTGGCGCTACCAACAAGTTCTGTTATCGTTGGCGTCGCCAACGATCAACGCAGGAGGTTCCGATGCCCGACACGACCATCAGCCCGTCCCGGATCGACATCCCGCAGTCCGCGCTCGACGACCTGCGCGACCGGTTGGCCCGCACCCGCTGGCCCGACGAGCTCGACGAGGCCGGCTGGGACTACGGCATCCCGCTCGGCCGGATGCGGGAACTGGCCGACTACTGGCGCGACGGATACGACTGGCGCGCACACGAGGCCGCCCTGAACCGCCACCCGCAGTTCGCCACCGAGATCGACGGCGCCACTATGCATTTCCTGCACGTCCGTTCCCCCGAGCCGGACGCGACGCCGCTGATCCTCACCCACGGCTGGCCGGGCTCGTTCATAGAATTCCTCGACGTCATCGGCCCGCTGTCCGACCCCCGCGCGCACGGCGGCGATCCCGCGGACGCCTTCCACCTGGTGATCCCGTCGATCCCAGGCTTCGGGCCGTCCGGCCCGACCCGCGACCGCGGCTGGGACACCGCCCGCGTCGCCCGCGCCTTCGCCGAGCTGATGAACCGGCTGGGATACGAGCGATACGGCGCACAGGGCGGAGACTGGGGCTCCGGAGTCTCCCAGCAGCTCGCAATCGCGGCGCCCGAGAACGTGATCGGCGTGCACGTCAACTACCTGCCGCACGGACCCGTCGCGACCGAGGGGCTCTCCGACGGCGACGCCGCGCGGGTCGAGGTCATCCGGAACTTCCTCGCCAACAGGCCCGGCTACATGCAGATGCAGGCCACCCGCCCGCAGACCATCGCCTACTCCCTCACCGACTCACCGTCCGGGCAGCTGGCCTGGATCGCCGACAAGGTCAGGGAGTGGACCGACCCGGCGCACCCGCTGCCGGACGACGTGCTGCTGACCGACGTCTCGCTGCACTGGTTCTTCGGCACCGCCGGATCCTCGGCGCGGCTGACGTTCGAGTCCGGCGGACCGCGCGGCGACGGACCGACCGGCGTCGCGCCGCTCGGGATGGCGGTGTTCGCGCACGACATCGTCCGTCCGGTCCGCAGCGTCTCGGAGAAGGCGCACCCGACGCTGGTTCACTGGAGCGAGTTCGACGAAGGCGGGCACTTCGCGGCGATGGAGGTGCCGGAGCTGCTGGTGGGCGACGTGCGGGCGTTCTTCCGGTGCCTGCGCGGATAGGAACGGCGTCAGGGCCGACGGTGCAGGTACAGCTCGGTGAGCAGGCTGAACACCGCCCGGCCCTGCGCGTCCGCCAGCTGCCCGGTCGTGGTCACCAACCCGCGGCCGCGATCGTCCAGTTCGACCTCGTCGATCACCAGAAGTCCGGTCAGGACGTCACCGGGACGCACGGGGCGCAGGAACCGGACGTCGCGCAGCCCGCGCGCGCCGATCACGCTCCAGTACCGATAGGCGCCGAGCACCGCGAGCCGCTGGTAGACGGCGGTGGTGTGGATCCCGCTGGCGATGAGCCCGCCGAAGTAGCCGGCGGCGGCCGCCGCCGCGTCGAGATGGGAGTCCTGTGGATCCCACACGGTCGAGAAGTCCACCATCTCGGCCTCGCCGACGGTATGCGAGCCGAGATCGATGACGTCGCCGACCATCAGGTCCTCGGCGTACTTCACCTCGTCCATGACGTCCATCGTGCCAGGACGCCGGCCAAATGCCGTCAAACTCGCGATCCCGTCTCACAGTGTCGGACGTGACTGCCACACTGCGCGCAACCGACCGGAGGGGGCATCACGATGCGGGGACTGGTGGCAACGGCTCGAACTCAGGGGCAGCGAGACAACGACTTCGATTTCTGCGTCGAAGGCGAACTCGTGTGGATTGGCCTCGTATGTGCCAGGGACGAAGCCGATCCCGACGGCGGCTGCGGTTGCGGACGGGCATTCAGCGGCCTCAACTCGCACCGCGCCACCACCACTGCCCGAGTGGCCGAACTCGCAGGGTTCACAGGAGACGACTACGTCGAGGCACTCCGATCCGGGCTCGCGCAGGCCGGGTGGCCGCCGAACCTCGCAGGCGAGCTGGCGGGCGACATGCTTGCGATCGCGGCGCACTGGCCGGCGGGAACCGTGATCGAGCGGCGACTCGACCGGTTCCAGGCACGAGGGGCAACCTAGAAGCCCGGGCACGCCCGCTCGCCCGACCATCGGAGCAGGCGAGCGGACACCCAGGCCGTTGCTAGACGCTCGCGACTGACCGGGCCGCCTCCACCGCCTCACCGATCCACGGCACCACCGCGGCGCGCACGTCGACCGGCCTCGACAGCAGCCCGTTGGCGGCCAACAACTCCCCCGCCCGCTGCTGCTCGTCGAGGAACGCCTCGCTGACCCGGTTCAGGCCGAACGGGCGGCCGCGCAGCGCGCGCTCCCAGCGGTCCAGGTCGGCCCGATCGCCGCGGGCGAGCGCATCGTCGACGAAGTACTGCGCGGCCTCGCGCGGGTTGGCCTCGATCCACGCGTCGGATTCCTGGAGGGCCGCGATGACCGCCTCGAGCGCCTCACGGTTGTTCTCCGCGAAGTCCCGGCGGGTGAACCACAGCGACGGGTGGCTGAACAGCGACTCGGTGTCCACCAGGGTCTTCAGCTCGTGGGACTTCTCGAGCGCCTCGAGGCCCGGGTAGGCGCCGACCCAGGCGTCCAAGTCGCCGCGCAACAGCGCCTCGGCGCCGTCGTTCACGCCGGTGTCGACCGGTTCGACGTCTGCCCAGCTGAGCCCGGCGGTCTCCAGCGCGAACAACAGCAGCGTGGTCTGCCAGGAGCCGTGCGCGATCCCCACCCTCTTGCCACTCAGGTCCGCGGCCGTCTCGATGCCCGAGCTCGCGAGGGCCACCAGCCGGCCGTTCTCCACGCGGGGGCCGGAGATGCCGATGTAGACCACGTCGTGGCCCTTGGCGAGGGCGGTCAGCGGCGGGGTGAAGCCGGTCCCGATGACGTCGTAGCCACCCTCGGTGAACAGCCAGTCGGAGTGCAGGCTCGGCAGACCGGTCTTGGGATTCACGGCCTCGGCCTCCGGAAGGGCGCGCAGGTCAACCCATTCCACCTCGGGCAGCGCCTTTTCGAGGATGCCGCGGTGACGCAGGACGAACAGGGAGTTGTTGTGCGGGAAGTAGCCGACACGAACGGTCATGTGAAAGTTCTCCTCGAAAAGTGGGTTGGGAAGGCGCGACGCGCCTGTGCGCGGTTGACGAGTGTGGGGACTAGTCAACCGCGCACGGGCGGCGGAGCCGCCTAGACGAGTCCGCGGCGGCGGGCCTCGTCGACCAGCCCGCTGCGGGACCACTGGGCGACGAGGTTGGTCTTGTCGAATTCGACCGTGCCGCCGACGGACTCGCCGATGGCCTGGTACTGGGCGCCCTCCTCGAGCAGCACCACGAACTTGGCCAGCTCGAGCAGGCCCGCGCGGCCGATCACGTTGACGCCGCCGTTGGCCTCGAAGATCGCGACCAGGTCGGGGTCGCGGACCAGCTCGCCGAGGATGAACTCGCCCGCGCCGATGCTGCGGTCGATGTGCGGCGGGATCTCGCGGGACAGGGTGAGCCGCTGCGAGGCCGCGTACCGGATCGGCAGGCTCTTGTGGGTCTGCGCGAAGCCGCCGAGCCACGGGGTGTGCACGTGCACGATCGAGGTGATCTCCTGGTGCTCGCGGAACACCTTGGCGTAGCCGGTGACGAAGCCGGCGGAGCCGCGGCCGGAGAGCACCTCGCCGTCGAAGGTCGCGACGACGGGCTCGATGGTGCGGTCGTCGGCCCAGGGCCCGGGCTCGTTGAGGGCGACGGCGATCTCCTCGCCGGGCACCCGCTCGACGAAGTTGACGGTGCCGTTGGCGGAGACGGTGCCGGTCTCGCGGAAGACGCGGAACGCCTTCTCGGCGTCGCGGGTGGCGCTCGCGACGAAGGCGGCGACGGTCTCGCTGATACGGGATTCGGTGGTGGTCATGGGTTTCTCCTGGTGAAGTTCGAAATTGGTCAGGGGGTGAGGAGCCGTGCGTGGTTGTCGAGTCCCTGGACTCGTGAAGCGCGCACGGGCGGCGGAGCCGCCTGGAGCAGCGGGAGGACCTCCTCGCCGACGCGGTAGGCCTCCTCGAGGTGCGGGTTGCCCGCGAGGATGAAGGCATCGACGCCGAGCTCGCGCAGCTCGTCGAGCCGCTGCGCGACCTGCTCGTAGCTGCCGACGAGGCCGAAGGCGGGGCCGCCGCGGATCAGGCTGAACCCGGCCCAGACGTTCGGTTGCACCTCGAGATCGCGGTAGCCGGTGATGGTCTCCGGCACCCAGCCCTTGATCCTGGCCGCGCCGACGGAGTCACCCTGGGCGGCCCGGTTGGCGGCCGCGCGGTCGACGAACGCCCAGCCCTTCTCCACCTCGGCCCAGGCGGCCTCCTCGGTGTGCCGGGCGACGACGTCGATCCGGACCGCGAACTTCGGTGTGCGGCCCAGCTTCTCGGCGTGGGTGCGGACGCCGTCGAACTTGGCGCGCAGGTCGCCGAAGGGTTCGAGCCAGGACAGGTAGTAGTCGCTGTGCAGCCCGGCGGCCCCGACCGCGGCGGCCGACGAACCCGAGAAGTAGACCTCCGGGAACGGCTGGCCGGCCAGCCCGGGCGGCAGCGCGGCCCCCTCGGTCTGGAAGAACCGGCCGTCATGGTCGTATGGCTCGCCGTCCCAGACCCCGCGCAGCACGTCGAGGAACTCGCTGGTGCGCGCGTACCGGTCGTCGTGGTTCACCTTGTCGCCCCACCACAGCTGCGCCGGTCCCCCGCCGCCGCTGATGATGTTGTAGACGAGCCGGCCGCCGGTGGCCCGCTGCAGGCTCGCCGACATCCGCGCCGCTTGCACGGGATGCAGGAACCCGGGCTGGAAGGCGACCATGAACCGGTAGGTGGTGGTCTCGCGGGCCAGCGCCGCCGCCACCGCCCACGGGTCCTCGGTGACCGGGAACGAGGGCAGCAGGCCGCCGAGGAACCCGGCCGACTCCGACGCCTTGGCCACCGCCGCCATGTGGTCGATGTAGCCGTAGCCGTCGAGTTCGCCGCCACGGATCGCGGGCGCGATGTTGCCGGGGCCGTGGCCGTTCGCCTCGCCGCGGTTGTATCGGCGCGGGGTGCGCAGCGACGCGTGGTCGCCCTCCATCCCGATGCGCCAGTAGAAGTCGATGCTCATGCGGTGGCCTCCTGACTCGCCAAGGTGCGTCCGGCCGGGTCGACCAGGTGCAGCAGGTGTTCGCCGGTGCGGTGCAGTTCCTCGATGTGCGGGCGGCCGTCGAGCACGAAGCTGTCGACGCCTGCGTCGACGTACTCCGAGAGTCGCTGCGCCACCTGCTCATAGCTGCCGACCAGGCCGATCGGCTGGTCGTAGCCGATCTCGGTGAAGCCGGCCCAGCGCCCGCCACCGAGGTCGAGCGAACGCGCGCCGACACCGTCGTCGTGGACCTCGTGCCACTGCCGCTCGGCGCGGGCCCAGGCCTCCTCCTCGGTTTCGCGGGCGATGATCGGCAGCTCCAGCCCGGCGCGCACCGTGCGGCCCAGTGCCTGCGACCGGCTCCGCAGCTCGCGCACCGATGCCGCGATCCCGTCGACGGTCTCGGTGAACAGGTGCACGTCGCCGTGCCGCGCGGACAGCTCGAGCGCCTGCTCCGAGTCCCCGGACAGGTAGACGGTCGGGAAGGGCAGCCCGGCCAGGATGCCGCGGAACCCGCCGTCGATCACGTCGAAGTACTCGCCGTCGAAGTCGAATCCGGTGCCGTTGAATCCGGCTCCTGCGACCGGGGTCTCGTTCCACACCCCGCGCGCGACGGTGAGGAACTCGGCGGCCCGGGTGTACCGGTCCACGCCGGTGACCCGGTCCCCGCGGGCGCGAGCGTCGGCCTCGTCGGTCTCCACCCGCAGCCGCCAGGACAGCCGGCCCCTGGAGAGTCGCTGCAGCGTCGCGGACACCTTCGCCGCGTACACGGGGGTGCCGAAGGAAGGGTGGAACTCGACGATAACCCTCGAGTGCCGGGTGTCGCGCAGGGCGCCGCCTGCGACGATCCACGACTCCTCGCCGAGCGGGTCGTAGGGCGCGAGCACCCCGTCGAGCCCGGAGAGTTCGGCCGCGAGCACCACCTGCGCGAGGTCGTCGAAGGGCCCGAAGTTGCCGGGCCGCACATCGGTCGCGACGGTGGGCACCTGCGGTCCGCCGAAGCCGCCGCGGTTGCGCGAGCCGGGCGACGCGTGCCTGCCGTCCCCCTGAGAGGGCAGCCGCCACAGGAACTCGGTCATGACGGCACCTTTCCGGCGGCCAGCAGCTCCAGCGCCTGCTCCAGGGGCTCGCGGGCCACCCAGGATTCGAGGTCGAAGTCGGCGGCCAGGAACCCGTGCGTGTACAGGAACTGCTTCTGGATCCCGATCAGCTCGACCCGCTCGTCCGACAGCGAGGGGTGCAGGTCCTTGTGGAAGCCCTCCTTGTACGCGGCGGCGACTCCCTCGGGACCGGACAGGGTTTCGCGCGCGAGCACCTCGCGGACGCGGTGCAGGTTGTCGGCCGCCCAGTCCGCGGCACGCAGGCTCTGGGCGAGGAAGCCGACCACCAGCTCGGGTCGGGACTCGAGCAGGTCGGCGTGCACGGTGATGGGGCGCGGGGTGCCGTTGTTGACCCGCAGCCGCTTCGCGTCGGTGGCGTCGAGGTCCACCGCGACCCGCAGGCCGTGCTCGCGGGCCACCTCCTGCGCGCGGGCGCCCTTGACGTAGATGGCGTCCACCTCGCCGCGCAGCAGCTCGTCGACACCCCAGGTGGTGCTGCGCCGCCCGTCGCGAACAGCGCTGCGCACCTGCGGGTTCCGCTCGACCTCCACCTCGACCGCGACGACATCGGCGAGGGTGAGTCCGGCCAGGCGGAGCGCGTTCGCGAAGCCGTGCAGCGCCATCGCGCGCGGGAAGCTGCGCGCCTGGTCCTGCGCCCAGGCAGGGATCCCGATCCGCAAGCCCGCCAGGTCGGCGGCGCCGGCGACCGTGGAGTCCGGCCCGACGAGGATGGCCTGAGATTCGTCGATCCAGGTCAGCCCGATCAGCCGGGTCGGCGAGCCCTGCGCGCGGGCCGCGATCGCGGGCGCGTTGCCGCCCTCGCGGACCAGGCCGAGCAGCTGATGGTCGAAGTGGCGGACGGCCAGCTCCGGGCCGGCGTCCTGCAGGACGCCCAGGCCGACGCCCGCCTCCGCCGCGGTCTCCCCCAGCCAGCCGAGGCTGTGCGCGAGGCCGCTCGCGGTGGGCACGGGGCAGCGGGTGTACCAGAGGGTGTCGAGGGCGGTGTCGACTACTGCGGTCATCTCGGGCTCCTAAGTGGTTGTGGGGGAAGCGGTGCGGCCGACACCGAGCTCGGTGAGGAACGCGGCGCGGTAGCGGAGGGACTCGGGGTCGGTGCGGTCGCGGGGCCGGGCGAGGTCGATGTCGACGTCCACGGCGAATCGGCCCTCGTTGAGGATCAGCACCCGGTCGGCCAGGCGGACGGCCTCGTCGACGTCGTGCGTGACCAGCAGCACCGCGGGACGGTGCCGGGCCACCAGATCGCCGACCAGGTCCTGCATCTGCAGCCGCGTCAGCGCGTCGAGCGCGGCGAACGGCTCGTCGAGCAACAGCAGCTCGGGCTCGCGGACCAGTGCCCTGGCCAGCGCGACGCGCTGCGCCTCGCCGCCGGACAGGGTGGCCGGCCACTGCCGCGCCTTGGCCTCCAGGTTCACCTCGGCCAGCGAGCGGGCCGCGCGGTCCCGGTTCTGTGCGGTCCGGCGCTGCCCGACGGTGACATTGGCCAGCACCCGCTTGGAAGGGATCAGCCGCGGCTCCTGGTAGACGGTGGTGCGCTGCCGGGGAACCAGAATCTCTCCGGCGTCCGACCTTTCGAGGCCGGTGAGCAGCCGCAGCAGCGTCGTCTTGCCGGTGCCGCTCGGACCGAGGAGCACCACGAACTCGCCGCGGTGGATCTCCAGGTCGACGCCGTCGAGCACGGTCTTGTCACCGAACGCCTTGCGGACCCCGCGCAGCGAGACGGCGACGGGCTCGCCCGCCCGCCGGTCGCGGGCCGCCGTCGCGGTGCGTTCCCGCACAGCCAGCGGCGGCAACGCGGTGTCGTTGGCGCTCATCGGACCGCCACCTGTCCCCGCCACGGCATCGCGAACTTCTCGATGACGCGGACGATGCCGTCGAAGATCAGGCCGAGCACCGCGTAGAGCACCACGCACAGCACCATGTAGTCGGTGCGGTTGTACTCCTGCGCCAGCGTCACCAGGTAGCCGATGCCCTCCCTGGTGCCGACCTGTTCGGCGGCGATGAGACCGGTGATGCTGATGGACAGGCAGATTCGCAGCGCCATCAGCACCCCTGGCAGCGCGGCGGGCAGGATCGCGCCGAACACGAGCCGCCACCCCCGCAGGCCGAAGCTCTGGGCGGCCTCGACCATCTTGCGGTCCACATTGCGGACGCCGAGGTACGTGTAGGCGTACATCGGGCCGACGGTGGCCACCGCGATAAGCAGCACCTTGAAGGTCTCGTCGATGCCGAACCAGGCGATGAACAGCGGCACCAGCGCCAGGAACGGGATGGCCCGGTTGATCTGCATCGTGGAGTCGATGAGTTCCTCACCGAGGCTGGACAGTCCGGAGAGCACCCCCAACGCCAGGCCGATCAGGACGCCGAAGAACACGCCGACCGCGGCCCGCTTGAAGGAGGCGATGGAGAAGTCGACCAGCTGCCCGGTCTGGTAGAGCTCGGTGAAGGCGCGCCACACCGCGGGCGGTCCGGCGAGGATCTCCTCGGGGATCGCACCGGTGGCCGACCCGATCCACCAGGCCGCGACGATCAGCGCGGGCACCAGGAACCGCAACGGGATCGACACCCAGGCGGGCCGGGCGCGACCTGCGCGGTACCGCGGCGCCTCGAGCTCCAGTGTGGTGGGCCCGCCGCGTTCCTCCCGCGCCCTCGGCGGGCTCAGCAACGCCATGTCAGTTCCCGGTCTTCGTCGGGGCCGACTGGACCTGAGCGGTCGCGTCCACCTTGGACTGCAAGGGGTAGAAGACATCCCCGGCGGTGAGCGCGCGGGTGGTCACCCCGTTCTGGAAGAACAGGTCGGCGACCTCCTGCAGGTCCGCCTCGTCGGCCGCGGTCGGGTAGTGCGGGACCGAGGCCCGGCGGCCGAGATCGACCGCCCGTTCGAGCCGGTCCCCGGACAGCGCCCGCGGGCCCGCCTTCTCGAAGACGTTCTGGTAGTCCTCCGGGTTGCTGCGCTGCCGCTCGGTCAGCGCCTGCAGGGTCTCGAGGTACTTGGCCGCGACGTCGGGGCGCTCCTCGAGGACCGCGGTGCGGAACGCGACGATCGTGTTGTCCTTGGAGTCGATGCTGGCCTCGGTGGCGATCTCGACCACGCCGTCGCGGGCCTTGGCCTCCTGGTACGGGTCGTTGAACGACGCCCACGCGTCCACCTGTCCGGTGGAGAAGGCCGACGCCGCGTCGGACGGCTGCAGTGGCACCCGCTCGACCTGGTCGAACGGGATGTTGGCCCGGCGCAACGCCTTCAGGGTGATGTACTCGCCCTTGCCCGCGGGGTTCACCGCGATGCGCTTGCCGACGAGGTCCTTGACCTCCTTCACCCCCGAGCCAGGGGACGCGATGATGCCGCTCTGGTCCTGGTCGACCGGGTCCGCGACGGCGATGATCCGCACCGCGACGTCCTTGGACAGCGCGCCGACCACCGGGCTGTAAGCACCGCCGGAGACGTCGAGCTGACCGGCGTTGAACAGCTTGAGGTTCGCGCTGAACGCGGGCGGTGCCTTGACCCACTCGACCTTCGCGCCGAGGGGGGCCAGCGCCTCGTCGAACGAGCCGTCCCGCTTGCCGACCGCGAGCGGTCCGGCGTTGCCCGGGTCGGTCACCTTGAGGACAAAGGTGGGCTCGGCGGAGCCGGCGGCGTCTGCGGTGCCCTCGGAATCCGACCCGCAGGCGGCAACCAGGGCGACGACGGGGAGAAGCGCGAGCGCGAGGCGCGCTCGGGGAAGTCGGCGGTTGCGGGACATCGGGGGGCTCCTGTTCGAGAGGCTGATCGATCTACGCCCCGAAAACTAGGCGAGCCAAACCCCATCGACTAGGTATAGTTTTCTGCTGATTGGAAGTATTGACAGACGCCCACTGCGGGATTCGGTCATTCCTCGCCGTTTCAGATCGCAGATTTTCCGAATAGTGGAAAGCGTCCACACCGGCCGCGCGTGTTAGCGTCGCGACGTGGAGACCTCCTCAGACCTCACGCCCCCGGCGACCGGATCCGTGCAGACCGTCGCCCGTGCCCTCTCGGTGCTCGGCTGCTTCCGCGGCGGCGACGAGCTCGGGGTGTCCGAGGTGGCCCGCCTCCAGGGGCTCGCGGTCAGCACCACGCACCGGCTGCTCGCCGCGCTCGTCGACGCCGGTTTCCTCGACAAGGACACGGACTCGAGCCGGTATCGCCTCGGCGGCGCACTGGCGGAGTACGGCCAGATCGCCTACCGGCAGCACCGCATCTATCTCGCCGAGCCGCACCTCGAGCAGCTCGCCACCACCACCGGCGCGAGCGCGTCGATCGCGACGCGCTACGGCAACGACGCCGTGCTGCTCGGCACCAGCCGGTGGCGGGAGGCCGACGGCCACCAGCTACAGGGCGTCCGGCTGCCGCTGCACGCCAGCGCACTGGGCAAGGCGCTGCTGGCCTGGTCCCTGGTCACCGACGACGAGCTGGGTCGGCTGCCCTACGAAACGGGCACGGCGCGTTCGGTTCCCGGGCCGCAGGAGCTGGGCAAGGAGCTGGCCCTGACCCGCGAGCGGGGCTATGCCTTCAACGACGAGGAGCTGGCCGTCGGCTACCGGACGATCGGCGTCCCGGTTGTCGGCGTGGACGGCCTCGCCCGGTTCGCGCTGGGACTGCGCGGGCCGACCGAGCTGATGATCCCCGAACGGGTGCCCTTCTTCGTCGAGCTGGCCAGGGTCACCGCCCGCGAGATCGCCGCCGTCATGCACTGACGCGCAGTCGTGCGAATCAGCAGAGGGCATGGCTGAGCAGGGCGAGGGTGTCGACCTCCTGCGGCGGCGCCTGGGTGACGGTGATCGCCGCGGCCCGGCCGTCCTCGGTCGCGCCGGAGAGCGTGTGGAACCCCGGGATGTCGCCGGAGTGCCCCCAGAAGACCTTGCCGCACGACAGTGTCGCCGACATCAACCCGAGCCCGTAGGACATGCCGGGCTGATCCATCGGGACGGTGCTGGTCATCGCACCCCAGGACGCCTCCGAGGTGAGCCGGCCCTCCACGAGCGCCCGCAGGAAGGCGGTCAGGTCCGCCCCGCTCGAGACCATCGCGCCGGCTGCCCACGGGCCGGACGGCTCGGTCGCCGTCATCTCGACGATGGTGTCCCCGTCCGCCTCGTAGCCGGACGGGTGGCGTCCGCGGATCTGCTTCTCCCCCGTTCCGGGCAGGTAGGTGTCGGTCAGGCCCAGCGGCCCGGTGATCCGGCTCGCGAGCTCGTCCTCGACCGTGTTCCCGGTGACCTTCTCGACCAGCATTCCGTTCACGAGGTAGTTGGTGTTGGTGTATTTCATCCGCTCGCCCGCGCGGAACTGCGCGGGGTGCGCCATCGCCATGGCGAGCAGATCCTGGCGGGTGAACCGTTCGCCGCTGCCGAGATAGGTCTGTGTGATGCGCGGGTCATCGGAGTACTCGGGCAGCCCGCTGGTGTGCTGGAGCAGCTGCCGGACCGTGATCGCGCCCGGGTCGACGCCCTCCGCGACCAGCGCGCCGGGCAGGTAGCGATCGATGGGGGCATCGAGCTCGATCTTCCCCTCGTCGACCAACTGCATCACGATCGCAGCCACGAATGTCTTGGTGACGCTGCCGATCCGGACCTGTGCGCCGTCCGGGATCTGCTCGGCGGTGACCCGGTCGCCCACCCCGCTGCGCAGCTCCACCGTCTCGCCGGGAACGGACAGGGTGGCCACCGCGCCGCCGACGGTCGAGCGGACCAGTTCGTCCAGGTCGGCCTGTACCGCCGCACGGTTGGGAAAGCTGTTGACCACCACCGGATCCGAGGTGTCCGAGCATCCGGCGAGCAGGAGGACCGAGATACCGACCGCGATCGCAGCAGATTTCATACCCCGACCCTATGGTGCGAGAACCGTTCGGCGCATCCGGATTTACCCTGATATCGCCCCCGAACGGCAGACCCGCCCGTGAGTCCTTCTGGCCCGCAGGGGGACCAGAAGGACTCACGGGCGGCGAAGCCGCAACCGCTCAGCCGCGCAAGTAGGCCAGCACCGCCAACACCCGTCGATGCCCGCTGTCGGACGCGGACAACCCGAGCTTGGCGAAGATGTTGCCGATGTGCTTGCTCACCGCGGTCTCGCTGACCACGAGCCGGCCTGCGATGGTGCCGTTGTCCAGGCCCTCGGCCATCAGGCCGAGCACCTCGGACTCGCGCGGGGTCAGTGAGCGGATCGGGTCGTCCGACCGCCTGCGGCTCATCAGCTGCGAGATCACCTCGGGATCCATCACCGTGCCGCCCGCCGCGACCCGGCGCAGCGCGTCGGTGAACTCGGCGACACGGCCGACGCGTTCCTTGAGCAGGTACCCCATCCCGTTCGCGCCCTCGGCGAGCAGCCGACCCGCGTACCGGTCCTCCACGTACGCGGAGAGCACCAGCACAGGGAACCCCGGCCTGCGCCGTCGCGCCTCCTCGGCCGCCTTGAGCCCCTCGTTGGTGAAGGTCGGTGGCATCCGGACGTCCAGCACCGCGGCGTCCGCGGAGTCCAGCACCTCCAGGAAGGACTCGGCGTTGTCCACCGCGGCGACGACCTCGAAGCCCTCCCCGCGCAGCAACAGCGCGAGGCCCTCCCGAAGGAGTGCGTCATCCTCAGCGATCACGATCCGCACGGCGCCTCCAGTCTCATGGTGAACCGACGGTAGCCCACGGCCGTTCTCGCGCAAGACGCCGACCGGATGGCATCGCGGCCCCTCACGCCCCACACGGCAGTTCCACCGTCAGCGACGTCGGGCCGCCCTCCGGACTGGCCAGTTCCATCGTCCCCTCGAAGGCCTCGGCCCGTCGCCGGATCCCGCTCAGCCCGCCGCCGGCCCGCTCGACCGCTCCCCCGTGCCCGTCGTCGGTGATCGTGATCCGCAGCACCTCACCGGAACCCCGGTCCGCCGTATGCAGGCGGACGGTCACCCCGCTCGCTCCGCCGTGCTTTACGACATTGGTCAGTCCCTCGGCCACCACGAAGTACGCAGCCGATTCCACCGCGGCAGGCGCGCGGCGCAGCCCGCCCACGTCCAGCACGCACGGCACCGCGCTCCGGCCCGCCAGCGCCGAGACCGCACCCTCGAGCCCGAGCTCGTCGAGGATCGGCGGGTAGATGTCGTGCACGATGGTGCGCAGGCCCGCGAGCGCGTCGGCGGCCGCGTCCTGGGCCCGAAGCAGCTGCGGCAGGGCCTGTTCCGGGTTCGTCCGCAGCGACCGTTCCGCGATGCCGAGCATCATCACCACCCCGACGAGCCGGTTCTGGGCACCGTCGTGCAGGTCCCGTTCGATCCGGCGGAGCTCGGCGGCGTGCGCGTCGAGGGCGGCCGCGCGGCTCGCGGTCAGCGCGCTCACCCGCTCCACCAGCCGCGATTCCCGGGTCGGCGCCAGCAGCCGCGCGGCCAACCAGCACATCCCGCGCGCCATCAGCGGGGTCAGCCACAGCGACAGCGCGCCGTAAGCGACACCGACCAGCGGCATCGCCGCGGCCCCCCACCACGAGGTCACCGGATAGAGGTTGGTCACCGGCTCGTCGGCAGGCATCATCTGCCAATACGCCGGGATCAGCAGCGAATTGACGGCCGCGGCGGGGAACGCGAGCGCGAACAGGCCCGCGGCGGGAGCGATCAGCGCGTGCACCCCGACCCAGGCGGCGTCGCGCCGGGTCGAGGCCGCGGTCACCAGCCGCCGCAGGTCCTCGAACGTCGGGTCGGCCGGGATCGGCAGGTATCGCTCGGACAGTTCCTCCCCCGAGTACCACCCGGCCCGACGCCGGGCCAGCCCCGTCCACCACCGCAACAGCCCCACCGCCCGGGGCGCCAGCAGCCAGCCAGGCCCGAACAGCAGGAACACCACCAGCACCAGCCCGACGACCAGCAGCGCCATCGACACCATGCCCGCGACGCCCTCCGCCACCAGGTAGCGCAGCGCGCGCCACCAGCTCCGCAGCCGCCCGGTCCTCGCCATGCCCCCAGCATGCCGCACCCCGGCGGAGGTGTCGGTATAGCCAGCCACACCATGGATTCGGTAGCGCGCGGGATCGTCCGCCGACGCTGCCGTCCATAGCGTCGTCATCCATGAGCACACAGGTTCTGAGCCCGCCCGTCGCCGCCCTCCGACTCCAGCAGGTCACCAAGAGGTACGGGTCCGGTCCCGCCGCGGTGACCGCGCTGCGGGGCATCGACCTCACCCTGCCCCGAGGGGCCTTCACCGCCGTGATGGGCCCATCGGGCTCCGGCAAGAGCACCTTCCTGCACTGCGCCGCCGGCCTCGATCAGCCGACCTCGGGGTCCGTGTGGCTCGGCGACACCGACATCTCCCGGCTCAAGTCCAAGGCGCTGACCGTGTTCCGGCGCGATCACGTCGGCTTCGTCTTCCAGGCGTACAACCTGCTGCCCGCGCTCTCGGTGGAGCAGAACATCACCCTGCCGCTGCTGCTCGCGGGCCGCGGCACCGACCCAGGCTGGCTCGACTTCGTCACCGGCGCGGTCGGCCTGGCAGATCTGCGCGGGCGAAGGCCCGCGGAGCTGTCCGGCGGCCAGCAACAGCGGGTCGCGATCGCGCGCGCCCTGGTGACCCGGCCCGATGCCGTGTTCGCCGACGAGCCGACCGGCGCGCTGGATTCGCGGACCGGCCGCCAGGTCCTCGAACTGCTCCACCGCACCGCCGAGGAACTCGGGCAGACCGTGGTCATGGTCACCCACGATCCGATCGCCGCCTCGTACGCGGACCGGGTGCTGTTCCTCGCCGACGGCGCCTTCGTCGGTCACCTGGACCGGCCGAGCGCCCAGCAGGTCGCCGACCACATGACCCACCTCGGGGAGTGGTGACCCGATGAGATCGCTTGCAGGCGCGAACATCCGCGCACACCGAGGCGGTTTCGTCGGCATGTTCGTCGCGGTGCTGTTCGCCTCGATGCTCGTCACCGGGCTCGGGGTCCTCATCGAGTCCGGGATCCGCGGCGGCATCGAGCCGCAGCGCTACGCCGGCGCGGACGTCATCGTCGGCGGCAGGCAGTCGCTCGTGGTCAAGGAGGACGTCGACCAGCCGTTCGCGGAGCGGGCCCCGCTGACCGCGGGCGTCGCGGACGAGCTGGCGTCGGTTCCCGGGGTGGCGCGCGCGGTCCCCGACATCAGCGTTCCGCTCGCGTGGTCGGGCAGGCCGGTGCAGGCGCACGGCTGGGGCTCGGCCGCGCTGACCCCGTACGAGATCCGGGAGGGACGGGCACCGAACGGTCCGGGTGAGGTCGTGGTGGACGACGCCGAGCCCGCCCGCATCGGCGACCGGATCTCGTTGGCGCACGGCGGCATCGCCGACGACTACACCGTGGTCGGGGTGGCGGGCGCGAACCCAACCCCGGACCGGGCCGCGCACGTGTTCCTGTCCGACGGCCAGGTCTCCTCGCTGTCACCGCGTCCGGGCAACGTCGACGTCATCGGGGTCACGGCGGCCGACGGCGTCTCGGCGAACGCGCTGGCCGAACGGATCCGCGAACGAGTGCCCGAGGTCGAGACCTACACCGGACGGGCCCGCGGCGACGCGGAGTTCCTCGACGCGGGCAGTGCGCGTACCGAGCTGGTGATGATCGGCATCTCGTTCGCCGGGACCGCAGTGATGATCGCGATGTTCGTGGTGGCCAGCACCCTGTCGCTGTCGATCGCCCAGCGCAGGCGCGAGTTCGCACTGCTCCGCGCGGTCGGTGCGACTCCGGGTCAGATCCACCGGCTCGTCGGGCGTGAGGTGATGCTGGTCGCGGGCGTCGCCGCGGTCGCGGGCACCGTCCCTGGTTTCGTCCTCGCCGACTACCTCCGGTCTCGCTTCGCGGCGGCCGGACTGCTGCCCGCCGACTTCGCGCTGGCCTTCAGCCCGCTGCCCGCCGTCGCGGCCGTGGCACTGAGCCTGATCACCGCCCGTGCGGCGGCGGCCGTCGCCGCGCGCAGGCCCGCCAGGATCAATCCGGTCGACGCGCTGGCGGAGGCGTCGGCGACCCCGGCCAGGCTCGGCCGCGGGCGGATGGTCACCGGGCAGGTCCTCGGCGCTTCGGGCCTGGTGATCTCGCTGCTGCCCGCCGTTGTCCCGGGTCAGGCGGCGCTGGCGGGCGCCGGGGGCGCCGCTGTCCTGCTGATGATCTCGGTGGGACTGCTGGGACCGCGTCTGGTCAGCGGCGCGGTGGCCGCGTTCGGTGGGCCGCTCCGCCGATCGGGATCGCCGGCCTTGTTCCTGGCGGCCGCGAACACCCGCGGCAACGCCCGCCGCCTCGCCGCCGCCATCACCCCACTCGCCCTGGCGATCGCGATCGGATCGGTACAGATCTTCGTCCAGACCACCGTCGCGGCGGAGGCCGCCACCCAGTCGAGGGAGGGCGTCGTAGCGGACTTCCTCGTCACCGGCACCGGGTCGGGGCTGTCCCCCGCCGTCGTCGACGCGATCGGCCGGACACCCGGCGTCGAGGCGGCGAATCCCGTTGCCCGCAGCCAGGTGTACGTCCCGCGCTTCGACGGCGAGTCCACCACCACCGAGCGGTACGCGGCGCAGGGCATCGACCCGGCCGCGACGGTCGCGACCATGGATCTCCAGGTCGAGTCCGGCAGCCTCGACGCGCTGGCCGGGCGGGACACGGTGGCGCTGAGCAGCGACACCGCCCAGACGCTGGGAGTCGGCGTCGGAGAGACTGCCACGCTGCACCTCGGCGACGGCACCGCGGTCAGCCCGACCGTCGTCGCCACCTACGGGCGCGGACTCGGATTCGGCGATGTCACCTTCGCGAACGAGGTGGTGCGCGCCCACACCACGAGCGGGCTGGACGACAGCATCCTGGTGCGGGCCGAGCCCGGCAGACAATCCGAGGTCGGCGCCGCTTTGGCCGCGGCGGGCTACACCGTCACCGACCGGGACGGGCTCGGCGCGGCGGGCGAATCCGAGCGCAGCGCGCAGTCCTGGACGAGCCTGATCGCGCTGTCGGTGCTGCTGGCCTACCTGGCGGTGGCGGTGGTGAACACCCTCGTGATGGCGACGGCCGAGCGGGGCCGGGAGTTCGCGCTGCTGCGCCTGGTCGGATCGAGCCGCAGGCAGGTGCGCGCGATGATGCGCGCCGAGGCGGTGATGGTGGTGACGATCGCGTCGGTGGTGGGCACGCTGATCGCACTGCCGCCGCTGGTGGGGGTCAGCCTCGGGGTCTCCGGGCAGCCGATCCCCGCCATCTCCCCCGTCACCTACGCCGCGATCATCGCCGCGACGGTGACGCTGGGACTGATCGCGATCGCGATACCGACCCGCGCGAGGCTCCGCGCGGATCCGGTCGCGGCCATCTCCTCCCGGGAGTAGGACCGTCGCGCCCGGCACCCGATGCCGGGCGCGCACGGCCCCGGTTCCACGGGCGTTTGTCTCAGGCGGGTGCGATCGGACGGAACGCGCGGAGCTCGTCCTGTCCCTGCCTGACCACCCCGGCCGAGGACTCCATCACCTCGTTCCACGCGCCCGGCAGGTCACGCAACGGTTCGGAGACCACGAACCGGGTCTCCCCGCCCAACTGATGGAGGACGGGCACCTCCGGGTGCAGATCCCGCAGCCTGGAGATCTCGGTCGAGAAGAACAGCGACCTCGACTGCCTCGCGGTCGAGTAGCGGAAAATCCAGGTGGATTCGCCGTCCGTCGTCGCGACCGTCATCTGGACCGGATCGTCGACCCCGTGGGCCCGGCCGACATCCTCGACGAGACCGACGGCCCGGGCGACGGCGTCGAAGGGGTCGTCGGTGAGGCCGAAGGTCAGCGCGAGGAAGAACAGCGTCTCGGAGTCGGTCGAACCCTCGAGATCGGGAAACAGTGCCGGGTCGATCGCGGTGATCAGGTCGCGCCGGGTCTCGCGGAATCCTCCGAGGGCGCCGTTGTGCATCCACAACCAGCGCCCGTGCCGGAACGGATGGCAGTTGCTGCGCTGCACCGCGGTCCCGGTCGAGGCCCTCACGTGCGCGAAGAGCAGCGGGGTGCGCACGTGGCCGGCGATCTCGCGCAGATTCGAGTCGTTCCAGGCCGGTTCGATGCTCTTGAACACCGCCGGTTCGGTGCCCTCGCCGTACCAGCCGATGCCGAAGCCGTCGCCGTTCGTGGTCGTGGCGCCGAGGCGGGAGTGCAGGCTCTGGTCGATCAGGGAGTGTTCAGGCCGGAACAGCAGGTCCTCCGCGAGGATCGGCTCTCCCGAGTAGGCCATCCACCTACACATGCATCAATTGAAGCACCAAACTCCGCCCGCCGTGCTCGGCCGATCGCGGTGACGTGGTCAGGCTGTGCGTGCCCGCGCCGGGTCGACCGCGACGGCGGCGGACAGGAGTTCCGGTGGCCCCGAGAGTCGACGCCTGCGACGCCGGATCACCTTCTCGGTCTCGATCACGACCGGGATGATCAGCGCCCAACCCATGCAGGCGAGCCACTGTCCACCCGTCAGGGACGTCGTCATGAGCAGATCCTGGAGGAAGCCGAGCTCGACCGCGAACACGGTGGCGATGATCGGGATGGAGAGGATCTTCAGCGCACCGAGCACGGGAGCGGCGAGACCGGATTCGGGATCGCGCCTCATGACCAGGCCACTGAGGACCGACCCGATCGACAGCACCACGAACGCCATCGTCATCGGCACGCTCGCCTCGGTCGGACTCATCGGGCCGGGGGCGACGAGCATCGCCGCCAGGGTGACGGCGAACTGCAGGACCCCGTATGCCAGCCACTGGATGAACGCCTTCCGGTGTGCGATAGGGAGTTTCGGATCCCGGGGCGGTTTGCTCATCAGGTCCGCAGGCAGCGGGTCGAGCATGATGACGGCGACCGGGAACAGGGTGATGAAGAAGTTCTGGAACAGCACCATCAGTGGGGTGAGGGCGATGCCGTCGTTGATGTCGAACACGCTCGCGACGAGGAACAACAGCACCATCGCGAACAGCTTGGCCATCTGATAGCGGACGTACGACACGATCTTCTCGTAGATGCCGCGACCCAACCGGATCGCGGTGACCAGCGTCCCGAAGTTGTCGTCGGTCAGCACCATCCGCCCGGCCTGCTTGGTGACCTCGCTCCCCGACCCCATCGCCACCCCGATGTCGGCCTTCTTCAGCGCGGCGGCGTCATTGACGGCGTCGCCGGTCATCGCCACGATCGCGCCGCCCCGCTGCATGATGTCGGCTAGGCGCAGCTTGTCCTGCGGCGTGACGCGGCCGAAGACGTGGAGTTCCGGCAGGGCCGCCGCGAGTTCCTCGTCCGTCATGGCCTGGAGTTCGGCGCCGCCGATCGCGCCCGGCCCGAGTCCCAGCTCGGCGCCGATCGCGGATGCGGTGATGGCATGGTCGCCGGTGATCATCCGGACGTCGATGCCCGCGGAGTGGGCGGTGCGCACGGCGTCGATCGCCTCCGGCCGGAGCGGGTCGATGATCCCCACCATGCCGACGAACGTGAGGTCCTCGACGAACGACATCGGGTCCGCGGTCACGGCCGCCTCCTGGCCGTCGAGCAGCCGGGTGGCGAAGGCCAGCACGCGAAGCCCTTTCTCCGACATGGCGCGGTTGGCGGCCACGAGTTCGTCCCGAACCTCGGCCAGCGGCACCGTCTCCCCGCCGGGGACGAACGCGGTCGCGCAGCGGGCCAGGACCACGTCGGGTCCGCCCTTGACCAGCTCCGCGAACCGGGTACTGCCGCGAACCGGAAGATGGTGGAAGGTCGCCATGAACTTGTAGGCGGAATCGAACGGCACCTCGGCGACGCGCGGGTACGTCCGCCGGGTGAGCGGGGCGTCGACCCCGATCTTGGCCGCGAGCACCACCAGCGCGGCCTCGGTCGGATCGCCGACCACCTCCCCGGAGTCGGAGACGGTCGCGTCGCTGTCCAGGCACAGCCCGTAGGCGAGCAGGGTGAAGTCCGGCACCGCCTCGCCCGCGACCTGGGCGATCGTCCCGGCCTTGCCGTAGCCCTCGCCGTCCACCGTGAACCACCGGCCGTGAAAGTACAACGAGCGCACCGTCATCTGGTTCATGGTCAGGGTGCCGGTCTTGTCGGAGTTGATCACGCTCGTCGCGCCGAGGGTCTCGACGTCGTTGAGGTTCTTCACGATCGCCTTCGCGTCGGCGAGCTGGCGCGCCCCGTAGGCCAGCATCGCCTGGACGAACGTCGGCATACCGGTCGGGATGGCCGAGACGGCCATCGAGATGCCCAGCAGCAGGAGCGTCGTCAGGCTCTGCCCGCGCAGCACACCGAGGATCACGATGATCGCCACGGCCGTCCATGCGATGACGGACAGCACCTTGGTCAGCGCGTTCAGCTCGCGCTGCAAGGGGGATTTGCTCGGTGCGACGGCCGAGAGCATCGACGCGATCAGGCCCATCTGGGTGCGCATGCCGGTCTCGGTGACCACCATGGTGGCGGTGCCGCGGGTGACCGAGGTGTTCTGGAACACCATGTTGTTGCGGTCGCCGAGGGCGACGTCGGCGGTGTCGAGCGTCCCGGGATCCTTCGCGATCGGTGCGCTCTCACCGGTCAGCGCCGCCTCCTGGGTCTCGAGGGTGGCCGACCGCAACAGCCGGCCGTCGGCGGGGACGATGTCGCCCGCCTCGAGCGCGACGATGTCGCCAGGGACGAGTTCGGTCGCGTCGAGCTCGGTCAGCGTCCCGCCGCGGATCACCCGGGCCTGCGGCGTCTGCATCTTCGCGAGCGCGTCCACGCTGGCGCGCGCCTTCAGTTCCTGCTGCGTGCCCAGCACGATGTTGAGCACCACGAGAGCCGCCACCACGAGCGCCGTCGGCACCTCGCCGATGATCACGCTGACGACGGCCACCGCGACCAGCATCAGATTCATCGGATCCTTCAGCTGCAGCAGGGCGATCGACCACGTCGAGGGTGCGGGTTCGGCCGCGATCTCGTTGCCGCCGTACCGCCGCCGCCGCGCGTCGACCTCGCCGTCCGTCAGGCCCGACGTCGGGTCGGTGTCGAGCGCCGCGACGACGGCGTCCGCGTCCTGGGCGAACCAGGTCGCTTCGGATTCGGCGGTGGTGCGTGTGTGCACCCGGTCCGGTGTTGGTTCCGTGGTGGCCATGACCGCTGCTCCTCGCCGGGTACTCGGAAACGTCAGTAAGGAGTGGGAATCCAGTGCAACGGCAGAGCCGGTGCGCGGTATCCGCCGGGGTCCTGCCGCTTCGGCAGGGTGACGTCGGGACGCTCGAGCGGGGTGTACGGGATCTGGCTGAGCAGGTGACTGATGATGTTGAGCCGCCCCCGCTTCTTGTCGTCGTTGAGCGCGACAAACCAGGGCGCCAAGCCGGAATCGGTGAACCGGAACATCTCGTCACGGGCCCGCGAGTAGTCATACCAGCGGCTGTAGGACTTCAGATCCAACGGGGAGAGCTTCCAGATCTTCCGCGGATCCTCGATGCGACTCTGCAGGCGCAGCGTCTGTTGTTCCTCGCTCACCTCGAGCCAGTACTTGAGCAGGATGACCCCCGACTCGACGATCACGCGCTCGACCACGGGGATGAGCTCGAGGAACTTCCTGGCCTCGTCCTCCGTGCAGAAACCCATGACCCGTTCGACGCCTGCCCGGTTGTACCAACTGCGGTCGAAGATGACGACCTCCCCGGCGGCGGGCAGATGCGGCACGTACCGCTGGAAGTACATCTGCGACTTCTCCCGCTCGGTCGGGGCGGGCAGGGCGACCACCCTGAACACCCGCGGGCTCACCCGCTCGGTGATCGCCCTGATCACCCCGCCCTTGCCTGCGGTATCGCGGCCCTCGAAGACGATGCAGACCTTCGCCCCGGTCGACTTGACCCACTCCTGCAGCGCGACCAGCTCGGCGTCGAGCACCTTCAGATGGCGGCGGTATTCCTTGTTCGTCATCGGCGGGGCGTGCTCCTCGGCCGACGAATCGATCAACTCGCCGGCCTCGGCAGGCTGCCGACCGGTCTGCTCGGAGCGCTTCTCGGACTTCTTGTCCTTGGATTTGCCCACCGGGTTCTCCCTCGGCCGTCCTTGTGTGCGGTGCTCGTCCAGGACTTCACCAGGTTCGCCGACAGCAGGGCCGCGGCACCGAGGTGCGCGGCCCTGCTGTCGGACTTGTCACCGAATTGTCCTGCTTTCCACTGTGTTTCCGGTCAGACCGTGTTTCCGGTCAGACCGTGTTTCCGGGTCAGACTGCTTGCGGCTTCCAGGTGGACACCGCCCAGATCACCACCACGTCGAGGGCGATGATCAGCACCGACCACCACGGGTAGTACGGCAACCACATGAAGTTGGCGATGATCGAGATCGCCGCGATCACGATCGCCGCGATCCGCGCCCAACCGGCCCCCGTGAACAGCGCGACACCGATCGCCGCCACCACCACGCCGAGCACGATGTGGATCCAGCCCCACGTGGTGAGGTCGAACTTGTAGGTGTAGTCGATGCCGACGACGAAGACCTCGTTCTCGGCCACCGCGGCGATCCCCTGGAAGAACTGGATGATGCCAACGGTCACCAGGATGACGGCCGCCCCCATCGACGTACCCGCCGCGATTCCCTGTTCGGCCGGCGACTTCTCAGACATGACGGTCCCCTTCCTCGCAACCGAATGGTGCTATGTCCCCAGTGTCCGCTTCCCGCACCGCTTACATCGCGGATTCGAAGATCGAATCCCGCGAGCCAGGGAAGCGTCCGCGGAGTGAACCGTGCCTGTCTCGAGTCCTTTTCGAGTCTTGACCGCGGTGGAGAATCGGGCAGACCATGAGTCCATGACCGGCGATGACGAACTGCTTCAAGTCGAACAGGTCATCGCGCGTCTGACCGCTCGCTACCCGTCCATATCGCCGATCGACATCGAGCACACCGTACGCACGATCCACCAGCGTTTCGCCGACGGCAAGGTGCGCGACTTCGTTCCCCTGCTCGTCGAGAAGGCGGCCCGTCGGGACATCGCGGGCTGGGTGACCACGCAGCCGCGAACTCCCACGGCACTGTCGCGGCCCGCGACCGAGGCCGGCGGAACGGACGCACCAGCGGCTCTGGGCCAGCGCCGACAACGCCGAGCCGCGCGATGGCCCGGTTTCCTGGCCGCGTGGCCCTCCAGGTGAGATGCTGGCATGCGTCGGGGAAGGGCCGTGATGCCGCGGTTGCCCCCTGGTCCGAATCCATTCGCCGAGAGCAGCATGCGGGGCCGACAGCAAGCCACCGCACCCCCGATCGTGCACCACTCGAACACCGTTCTGACCACGGCCATCTTCAACGAGAGAGGTCCTGTAGTGAACAACGAATTCGACGAAGTCGGGCCCATCGACTACCTCGTGGTGGAGTTCCCCGCCGACCGGCAGCCGGACGGCTCGGCATTGCCGATGCTCCGCGACCTGGTCGACAACGGCATCATTCGCGTGCTCGACCTCGTGTTCGTCCGCAAGGACACCGACGGATCGCTGGCCGGGATCGCGATCGACGACCTCGGCTTGGAGGGCGGCATCGACGTGACGCTGTTCGCCGAGGCGTCGTCGGGACTGGTGAATCCAAGCGACGTCGAGGAGGCAGGCGCGATCCTCGAACCCGGCTGTTCCGGAGCGATTCTCGTCTACGAGAACCTGTGGGCAGCCCCGTTCGCCGCGGCGCTGCGCCGTGGCGGCGCGCAACTGGTGGCCTCGGGCCGCATCCCCCTACAAGGCATCATGGCGGCACTCGACTCACTCGACGCCGACAGCTGAAGAGAAGGAGCACACCATGCCTGGACTACTCCGTGGCGTCGCGCGTACCGCCGTCGTGGCCGGGACCGCGACCGCGGTCTCGAATCGCGTTTCCCGTCGGCAGGGTCGGCGATGGAACGCCGAACAGGAGACCCAACAGGCGCCCCCGCAGGCCGCGCCGCCTCCGCCCCCGCCGCCGCCCGCTGCCGCACCACCCTCGGGCGGCGTCGATCGCATCACCGCCCTGAAACAACTCGCCGAACTCAAGGACCAAGGAGTTCTCACCGAGGACGAGTTCAACGCGGAGAAGGCCAGGATCCTGGCCTCCTGACCACACCGCCGCGCGAGCAATAATCGATCGCGCGGCGGTGGCGGGTTCGCTAGCCTCGGGACATGTCTCCTCCAGCCTGAGAGAACCCCGACATGACTGCGACGACGGCCACGGCCGCACGCCGGTACACGCCGCTGGCCCTGATCAACCTCGCGACCCTGCTCTCGGCCACCGGCAATGGCATCACCATCGTCGCGCTGCCGTGGCTGGTGCTCGCCAAGACCGGCCGGGCCACCGACGCCGCCGTCGTCGCGGGCGCCGCCACCCTGCCGCTGCTGCTCTCGAGCCTGTTCTCCGGCACGGTGGTCGACCGGTTCGGCCGCCGCCGCACCTCGCTGGTCTCCGACTTCCTGTCCGCGGTGTCGGTGGCGCTGATCCCGGTGATGTCCGCGACGGTCGGGCTGTCGGTTGGTGGCATCGCGGCGCTCGCCGCACTCGGCGCCGCCTTCGACCCGGCAGGCATCTCGGCCCGCGAATCCATGCTGCCTGCCGCGACGAAGGAGGCCAGGTGGTCGTTGGACCGGGTGAACAGCCTGTACGAGGCCAACTACAACGTCGCGTACCTGATCGGCCCCGGCATCGGCGGCGTGCTGATCGCCACGGTGGGCGCGGTGAACACCCTGTGGGTGACCTCCGTCTGCTTCGCGCTCTCGATCCTCACCATCGCCTTCCTCCGGCTCGAGGGCGCGGGCGCCCCCGATCACGAGACCAGGCCGGAATCGATGTGGAGCGGCACGCTCGAGGGCCTGAAGTTCGTGTGGCACAACCGGTTGCTGCGCACCCTCGCGCTGGTCGACATGGCGATCGTCGCGCTGTACATGCCGGTGGAGAGCGTGCTGTTCCCGGTCTACTTCACCGAGCGCGGCGAGCCCGCGCAGCTCGGCTGGGTGTTGATGGCGATGAGCATCGGCGGCGTCATCGGGGCCCTGACGTACGGTGCACTCGCCGCCCACGTCAAGCGCCGGACCCTGATGCTGCTGGCGGTGACCGCGCTCGGCGGGTGCATGGTCGGCATGGCGTTCCTGCCTGCGCTGTGGGTCACGCTCACGCTGGCGCTGCTGGTCGGCCTGGTGTTCGGGCCGGTCGGGCCGATCGCGAACTACGCGATGCAGACCCGCAGCCCCGAGCACATGCGCGGCCGTGTCGTCGGCGTCATGACGTCCACCGCGTACGCCGCGGGCCCGCTCGGCTACCTGCTCGCAGGCCCGCTGATCGATGCGGTCGGCCTGCGAATCACCTTTTTCGCACTGTCCATCCCGGTCCTGGTGATCGCCGCCGTCTGCTTCACGCTGCCGGCATTACGCGATCTGGATGCACCGGTGGCCGATCCGGTCGACACTCGACGCACCAGGGAGTGAGAGAGGAATGCCATGACGCAGTACCTGCTCAGTGTCTACCAGCCCGACGGACCGGTCCCCGCGCCGGAGATCCTGGAGGGGATCATCGAGGACATCGACGCCTTCAACCAGGAACTCAAGGCCGCGGGCGCGTGGGTGTTCGCAGGGGGCCTGCACCCGCCGGAGCAGGCGACGGTCCTGCGACCGAAGAGCGGCGAGGTGCTCGTCACCGACGGCCCGTTCGCGCAGGCTGAGAATCATCTCGGCGGATTCACGATCATCGAGGCGCCGGACCTCGACACCGCGCTCGGCTGGGGCCGCAAGCTGGCGGCCGCGACCACCCTCCCGATCGAGGTGCGCCCGTTCCAGGTGGGCTGACGCCCCGATCCTCACGCGGCGACCGGAACACGCTCCTCCCCCGCGACGCCTGCGCCCCGGTCGACGCGGGTCGCGATCAGCAGCACGCCCAGCCCCGCCGCGGTGACGGCCGCACCGATCCAGATCGGTGAGACGAACCCGAACCCGGCGGCGATCGCGAACCCACCGAGCCACGCGCCGAGTGCGTTACCGACGTTGAAGGCGGCGATGTTCGCGCCCGACGCCATGGTGGGCGCTTGCGCCGCGTAGTTCATGATCCGCATCTGGAATCCGGGGACCGTCGCAAAACCGAAGGCTCCCATGAGGATCAGGGACACCACCGTCATCGTCTTGCTCTGGGCGGTCAGCGCGTACACGATCAGCACCACGGTCAGCCCGGCGAGGAGCGTCACCAGCGACGCGGTCAGCGCCCGGTCCGCCGCCTTGCCGCCGACGTAGTTGCCCACGAACAGGCCGACGCCGAACAGGATCAGCAACCACGGCACCGTGGTCGAGGCGAACCCGCTGACCTCGGTGAGTGTGAAGGCGATGTAGGTGAAGGCGCCGAACATGCCGCCGAAACCGAGGACGGTGATCGCGATCGAGAACCACACCTGCGGCGAGCGGAACGCACGCAGCTCGCCACCGAGCCCCGCCGAATCCGCTGCGTCCGAACGGGGTACGGGTGGGACCAGCGCGGCGATGCCGGCCAGCGCCACCACACCGATCACCGTGATGGCCCAGAACGTGGAGCGCCACCCGAACTGCTGTCCGAGCAGGGTGCCGAACGGCACGCCAAGGACGTTCGCGATGGTCAGACCCGTGAACATCGTGGCGATGGCGCCTGCGCGCTTACCGGGCGCCACCAGATCGGCAGCGACGACCGCTCCGATCCCGAAGAATGCGCCGTGGCACAGCGCCGCGACGACGCGGCCGGCCATGAGCACCTCGTAGGTGGGCGCGACCGCGGAGAGCAGATTGCCGACGACGAACAGCACCATCAGCGACATGAGCACCCGTTTGCGGTCGAATCGCCCCACCGCAGCGGTCAGCGCGATGGCACCGATCGCGACCGACAGCGCGTAGCCCGAGATCAGATGACCCGCGACGGACTCGCAGACCCCGAAATCCGCGGCGACCTCGGGCAACAGCCCCATGATCACGAATTCGGTGAGGCCGATTCCGAAGCCCCCCATGGCCAGGGCGAGTAGTCCCAACGGCATGCGAATGCCCTCCATAGTTCGATTGCTCAAGCAGATAGATGGCGTAGGCAGTAGTTGCACGCGCCCCATAGATAGTTGCACGCGCCTGCTAATGGCGCAAGCCATGTATGGTGGGGCAACCGATTGGGAGGTATCTCGTGGGGATCGCCGACGACGCCGTCGAAATCCGAGCGCAGGGGTGGCGCACCCTCGCGGCGCTGCACGGACTGCTCGACACCGAGCTCGAACGCGCGCTCCAGCGCGAACACGATCTCTCGGTGGTCGAATACACGGTGCTCGACGCACTGAGCCGTCAGGACGATTGGCACATGCGGATGTCGCAGCTCGCCAGGGCGGCCGCGCTGAGCAGCAGCGCGACCACCCGGCTGGTGAACCGGCTCGAGAGCCGGGGACTACTGACCCGGTATCTGTGCCAGGACGACCGTCGGGGCATCTACACCGAGGTCACCGAGGCAGGCCGGGCCCTGCTGGAGCGGGCGCGACCCACCCACGACGCGAAGCTGCGCGAGGCGCTCGACGAGGCCTGCGCCATACCGGAACTCGCGCCGCTCGTGGCGGCACTCCACACCGTGGGCGCAGCACAGGGCTGACGCACGGCAGCGGTCAGCGCGAGACGACCAGCAGGAAGCCGCCGCCGCCAGGCTCGATCTTGGTGTCGAGCGTCAGCTCGGGCGCCAGCCGGGACAGCCGGTCCAGCAACCAGGCGGACGCGTCCTCGGCGTCGGACTTCGAGGGGCACCGCGCGACGGCGACCCGTCCTGGCTTGCGGGTGAGCTGCTCGACCACGCCGATGATCGGCGCCGGATCGATGACGAACAGCGCGTCCGACCACGGCACAACCGGCTTGATCGCGCCCTTCTTGGTGTTGCAGGCGCGGTGCGCGAGCCGCTCCGGCCCGCCCTTGCCCTTCTTGGCGGTGTTGATGCTGTCGATGCTCGGACCGCGCGGGTCGTTCACCGACATGTTCGGGTCGACGGGTTCGTCGCACAACCAGCAGCGCCACGATTCCCGTTCGCCGACCTCATCCAGCTTGCTCATACGCATGACGCTACAGCGGTCCCGGTCACCGGAACCCCATCACCTTGTCGCCCCACGCGGCCCGCAGCTCCTTGTCGGGGTCGCTCGCCAGGGTGTCGGTCTTGTCGATGAGCAGCGTCGCCCTGGTGTCCTCGCGGTACGGCGCCCAGTGCTTGGACGCGTCGAGCGCCGCGGGCACGCCGTGCTGCGCGAACGCCAGCCACCGCCGCTGCACCCGGCCGGATACCTCGAGCGCGGCCTTGCGCCCGCCGAGCCAGAAGGTCGGGTCATGATTGAGCGTGCCGAAATTGCCGAACACATAGGGCAGTTCGGTGGCGTGCCCGGCGCCGACCCGGGCCGCCCACAGCATCGGGGTGGCGTGGTCGAACCGGTACACCCAGGTGGGCGAGTGCTTGCTGTGCGCGTCGGCGATCCACAGGCACGGCATCCGGAAGGCCGCGTCCCGCGACACCGCGAGGGCACCGCTGGTCTTCGACCAGTCCGGGTAGGCCGAGATGATCTCCGCGACGCGGATCGCGGGCAGCTTCGGGTGGTCGGCGGCGATCGCGGTGAACATCTGGTTCACGGTGTCCGCGGTGACGGGCATGATCGGCGACCTGGTCAGCCGGAAGATCGACGCCTCGTCCTTGTTGGTGCCGATGATCAGGGGGATGCGGTGCGCGAAACCCTTCTGGAATGCGGCGACCGGGTACCGCGGCACCAGGTCGCCGTCGACCACGGGGGCCATCGACAGCGTGCCCGGCACCGAGGTCGTCACCTCGTCGAGCAGCACGTCACCCGCCGCGGTCAGCTTTTCGATCGGCAGCTCGCACAGCCGGCCGGCCTCGTCCTCGCTGACGCCGACGATCTCGAGGAAGCGCCTGGCCACCGACGCCGCCCGCTCGGCGCCGTAAACCGATGTGGCGGGCGCACTTTGCACGATGGCCTTGTGGAAGAGACCCTCCGCTCGCGGTGAGGTCATCAGCGTCGTGATCGACCCGGCCCCCGAGGACTCCCCGAACGCGGTCACGTTGTCCGGGTCCCCGCCGAACGCGGCGATGCACTCACGTACCCATTCGAACGCAGCGATCATGTCGCGGAGCCCGATGTTGGTCTCGAAGGGATGCTCGTCGGTAGAGAAGGTCGAGAGGTCGAGGAACCCGAGCACGCCGGTCCGGTAGTTGACCGTGACCACCACGACATCGCCCAGCTCGGCCAGCCGCCTACCGTCGTAGACGCTCTGCGACGACGAGCCGACGCAGTACGCACCGCCGTGGATCCAGACCATCACCGGGCGCGGCGTCCCGTCCGGCCGGGGCGCCCACACGTTGAGCGAGAGGCAGTCCTCGTCCACCACCGAGCCCGGTTCCATCGGCACCTGAACCGTCTTGGCTTGCGGGGCGATGGGGCCGAAGTCCCGGCAGTCGCGCTCGCCCAGCCACGGGGACGGCGCCACCGCGGACCGGAACCGCCGCGCGGCGCCTGCGGCGGCATACGGGATCCCCTTCCAGGCGAACACCGTGCCCGTCGCGTAGCCGCGCGCGTCGCCGTCCCGGGCGGACACGGTCAGCGTCTCGGCCGGGGTCGCGGTCACATCCAGTCCGGTGGGCACGGCAGCCTCCTCGCAGCGGGATCCCAGCCAACGTACCAAGGATGTGCGACCACCTGCTGGAACCGCCGGGGGCACTGGGAGGCACGCCACACCCGGCGCGAACCCCGCTCCCGTTGATCGGGAAGAACGACTGCGACGTCGACGGCGGTGGTCTGTGATGGAGCCATGCCATCACGAGCCGCATTCACCCCCGGCGCCCTGCTGTCGGGCCGGCGCGCGGTCGTCACCGGCGGTGCGGCGGGCATCGGCGCGGCGGTCGCGCGGTCGTTCGCCGCCCACGGCGCCCACGTCCTGGTCGCCGACCTCGATCCGGTCACCGATCTCGGGTTCGACCCGGCCGCGGGCGGAACGATCGAGGCCGTCGAGGCCGACGTCCGCACGGCCCCGGTACCCGCGGCGCTGCTCGAGCACCGGCCGGACATCCTGGTGAACAACGTCGGCCACTACCTGCGCCCGCCGCGCCCGTTCGCCGAGAACGAGCCCGAGCTGTGGGAGCAGCTGCACGAGGTCAACCTCGGTCACGTGCTGCGGCTCACGCACTCCCTGCTGCCCGGCATGGCCGAGCGCGGCGACGGATCGGTCATCAACCTCACCACCGTCGAGGCGCATCGCTCGATGCCCGGGCACACCGTCTACTCGGCATACAAGGCCGCGCTGATGCAGTTCACCCGTTCGCTCGCCGCCGAGGTCGGCCCGGCGGGGATTCGGGTCAACGCCATCGCCCCCGATCTCATCGAGTCGGTGCAGGTCCCCTACGCCGAGCTGGTGCCCGAGGAGCAGGCGCCGCTGTGGCCGACGTGGTCCCCGCTCGGCGGCCCCGGGCAGCCGGAGGACGTGGCGGGCGCCGCCCTGTTCCTGGCGTCGGACCTGTCCCGCTTCGTGACCGGCGGCACCATCCACGTCGACGGCGGCACGCACGGCGCGGGCGGCTGGGTGCCGCGCGCATCCGGCGGCTGGACCAACCGCCCCCTCAATCCCTGACCAGTTCCGAAGGATCACCATGCCAACGCTCAGTCTCAACGTCCCCAACTTCGGGAACCTGCTCGCCGCAGACGATTTCGGGCACCTGCTCAAGGTCTGCCGCGCCGCGGACACCGCCGGGGTCGATCGGCTGATCCTCACCGACCACGTCGTGATGGGCCCGGACACGTCCGCCTACTCCTGGGGCGCCTTCCCCACCAACCCCGACGCGCCATGGCTGGAGCCGATGACGGTGCTCGCGCTGGTGGCCGGGCAGACCGAGCGGATCCGGCTCGGCACCGGGATCGTGATCGCCGCGCTACGCGGCGGGGCGGTCCTGGCGAAGACGGCCGCGACACTTGATCTGCTGTCGGGCGGCCGGGTCGACCTGGGCGTCGGGACCGGCTGGCAGGCAAAGGAATACGAGGCGGTCGGGCTGGACTTCGCCAAGCGCGGCCCGCTGCTCGACGACACCCTGGCGGTGTGCCGGGCATTGTGGGAGGGCGCACCCGCCGCGGTCGCCCGCCCCGGCATCACCTTCGACGACGCCCACTGCTCGCCCCGGCCTGCGGCGGGTCGACGCATCCCGATCTGGGTGTCCGGCACCCTGTCGAAGGCGGTGGTCCGCCGCCTGACCACCTGGGGCGACGGCTGGATTCCCATCATGGGCGCCACCGACGACGACCTCGGCGCGGGAATCGAGCGGCTGCGCGACGCTTTCGCCGACGCGGGCCGCGACCCGGCCGAGCTCCAGGTTCGTGGGCGGCTGACCGTCGAGCGGACCGGCAGCGGCGCGGTCGACCTGCCCGCCACCGTCGCGAACGCCGCGGCGCAGGCACGGCTGGGTGTCACCGATGTGAGCGTCGCCCTGCAGGCCCTCGACGCCGATCCCGACGCGGCCGCTGCCCTCCTCCCCGAACTGGTCGCGGCGTTCCGCGCGGAGTTCAGCTAGCCCCGCGCCCCGCCGAGTGTGCAGCTGCCGGGGCATCGCCCGAGTGCGGGCGACGGCAGCTGCACACTCGGCGCAGCACCGCTTCCGCCAATATGCAACCAATGGTTGCGCGATGCCGAACCCTCGGCTAGCGTGATGTGCAACCAAACGTTGCATATCGAGGAAGGGTGCAGAACATGGAGTTCGGCAGCATCGAACGAGAGATCTACGTCGACGCCTCGCCCGAGGTGGCCTTCGAGGTGGTCAGCAGCCCCGAGCACATCTCGGAGTGGTGGACCGACCACACCGAGATCGAAGCGACTCCCGGAGCGGTCGGTGAGCTCGTCTGGGGCGACCGCGCCAAGGTCGTCCCGATCAAGGTGGTGAACGCCGAGCCGCCCCGTTTGTTCTCGTTCCGCTGGTGCTTCCCCGAGGACAAGGTCGTCGACTCCGCCGACTCGCTGCTGATCACCTTCGAGCTCACCCCGTCCGGCACGGGCACCAAGATCCGGTTCACCGAGACCGGGTTCCGGGAGATGGGCTGGGAGGCCGCGAAGTTGGAGGAGCAGTACCTCGACCACAGCACCGGCTGGGACCGATTCCTGCCCAAGCTCGGGGAGTACCTCGCGCGGCTGGTGTCCACCCCGTGAGCACCGCCGTCGACGACGACCTGTGGTCCGCGGTCGGGGATCCGACCCGTCGGCGGATGCTCGACCTGCTCCTGGCGGCCGGCGACGGCACGGCCACCAGCCTCAGCGAGCAGCTGCCCGTGACACGGCAGGCCATCGCGAAACATCTCGGTGTGCTCGACCGGGTGGGCCTGGTGCACGCCACGCCCGCCGGGCGAGAGAGGAGGTATCGGGTGGACGAGGCGCAACTCGCTCGCGCGGTCGCGCAGTTGTCCTCGGTCGGGGCGGCGTGGGACGCCAGGCTCCAGCGGATCAAGCGCATCGCCGAGGCGATTCAGCGCACGAAAGACCAGCGCGACACACAGCACTGAATTCCGACAGGTCATTCGAAAACCAACACCGGAAAGAGGGACCGAAAATGGTAGACATCCTGCACAGGGTCGGTATCAAGGCATCGACGGCCGAGGTCTACGCGGCCTTGACCACAGCCGAGCGGCTCGCCGCCTGGTGGACGACCGACACCAAGGGCGAAGGCAACGACGTCGGCGGTGTGCTCCAATTTCGTTTCGGAGCAGGCGGATTCGACATGAAGGTCGACGAACTCGTTCCCGGCAAGCGCGTCCAGTGGGAAGTGATCGACGGACCGGAGGAATGGGTCGGCACCCATGTGATCTGGGACCTCGATCAGGTCGACGACTACACTGTCATCCTCTTCAACCACCAGGGTTGGAAGGAGCCGGTGGAGTTCATGCACCACTGCAGCACCAAGTGGGCGCTCTTCCTGATGAGCCTGAAGTCGCTGATCGAAACCGGGACGGGCGCGCCGGATCCGCACGACGTCAAGATCGACAACTGGAACTGATCGACCCACCCGGGGCACCAGCGCTGCATCGCCGAGTGTGCACCTGCCGGGGCATCGCCCGAGAGCGACCGCCGGCAGGTGCACATTCGGCGTCCGCGGCGGCTGGGACGGTCCGCGACGGCTATCCGGCGCGGCGGGACCCCAGCGGCGCGCGGTCGGCGCCCTCGATCTGCCAGAACGTCCACCCGTCCCTGGTCTCGACGTCGCCGCTGATGTGACTGGCGACGGCATTGGCCGCGACCGTCGGATTGTCGAAGCGGCGGCCCTCCATCGGCCCGCGGGTGATCTCGAGCCGACCCGTCTGCTCGTCGTACATGCCGACGAGCCGGTAGCCCTCGAAGTCCGCGACCACCTGCAGCCTCAGGTCGACGACCTCCTCGACGACCGCGGACTTCTTCGTGCGGGTGATCGGCACCAGCTTCGGCCGGCTCGGCTCGGCCACCGCACCGACGGGCTTGCGACTGGGGTCCTTGACGTCGGACAGCCCGAGGAGGTCCCAACGCGCGCGGCCGTGCTCCACCCGTTCGACGGCGATGGCGTGGCTACCGGTCCGGGTGCGCCCCGGAACCTCCTTCACCCACAGATCGACCTCGCTGTGGATGTCGGCGGCGACCTCCTCGGACGGGACGACGAAGTACTCCTCCGGGGAGGTGGCCAGGTCGACGAACACCCAGAACTGGGATCCGGTGTCATCGGTGTCCAGCGCACCGTCCTGCTTGCGTGCCTGCCAGTCGCCGTCGAGCTTGGTTCGCACCCGGACCACGCAACTGTCGTCGCCGACGCCCCACACCTGAACCGGGTTGCGCCGCGAGTGGGTGAGGCGGACCGCGCGGCCACCGCGCTGGGCGACCTCCGAGATGAATGCCTGAATGCCCAGGCTGGCAGTGTTCTCCATGGTATCCGTCCGTGCCGCTCAGCCCGTGCAAATGTGAGAGCAGTGGGGCGACGGGCGACGCGGACACGACTCGGTCTCTGACCTCCACCTTACGTGCATGTGGACGCGCCGTGACCCACAGCACGGGAGATCACCGTTCTTGCAGCACCGAGAGGATGTTGCCTGCCGGATCGGTGAACCATGCGATGTAGGGTCCACCGCCCCGGAAGATGCCCCGCTCGTCGGCCTCCATCCCCGGGTACCGCTCGAAGGTCACGCCCCGCTCGCGCAGTGCGTCGACCGCCGCATCGATGTCCTCGACCGGGAAGTTCAGGATGGTGTACGTCGCCGGGATGTGGGCCTGCTTCGGGTACACCAGCACCGTCTTACCCCCGCCGACCTGCAGCGCGAGCAGGCCGAACTGCTCGGTGACGGTCAGGCCGAGGGTGTCGCGGTAGAAGGCCGCGGCCGCCTCGAGGTCGTCGACCGCGAAGCCGCTGTACGGCGCCGAGTTCAGCGTGGCCGACGGGGCGGGTACCCGGGCGGCCAGGTATCGCGCACCGAGCTCGATGATCTGGAAGTAGTTCCCGTCCGGGTCGATCAGCGTCCCGAAGAGCATCCCCTCGGAGCGTTCCTCGAGCGGCACCAGCCAGTCTGCATCCATCTCGTCCAGGCGGGCCGCGACCGCTGCCGCATCGTCGACATGGAAGTTGAGGATCGTGCGGCCGGGCTCGGGGTTCTTCTCCGCGACATCGTCGCGCTGGTCGAACAGGACGCTGACGCCGCCGAATCGGACGTCGCCGTCCGGGGTAGGTGTGGCGTCGAACGCCCGGCAATACCAGTCCCGAAGGCGATCGGGGTCCGGGCTCGCAAGCAGAATGGAACCGAGGTCGGGGCTGGTCATGTGTCCTCCCGGATGCGAGTGCCGGTCTCGACACTGCACCCGACCGGGCCCTGGCGCAAGGGCGACCCGCCGGGAGGACCTGCTCGATTTCCGAAAACGTAGCTTCCCCACGGGCGGTGCCCGGCAACTACGGTTCGCCAGGACACCAGCACCGACCGATAGAGGGATGTTCTCAGTGAAGCGCGACCGGGTCAGCGGTACAGCGCGTCGATCTCGTCGGCGAAGCGCTCGGTGACCACCTTGCGCTTGATCTTCAGGGTCGCGGTCATCTCGCCGTCCGCCTCGGTGAGGTCGCGGTGCAGGATCGCGAACTTCTTGATCGCCTCGGAATGCGAGACGGTGCTGTTCGCGTCGTCGACCACCAGCTGCAACGCGGCCTGCAGGTCCCGGTCCTCGCTCAGGTCCGCGACGGACGCCGAGGCGGGCTTGCCGTTCTCGGTCTTCCACAGCGCGAACACGTCCGGGTCCACGGTGAGCAGCGCGGCGATGAAGGGGCGTGCGTCCCCGACGACCACGGCCTGCGAGATCAGGGCGTGCGAGCGCATCCGGTCCTCGAGCGGTCCCGGCGAGACGTTCTTGCCGCCCGCAGTGATCAGGAGGTCCTTCTTCCGTCCGGTGATGGTGAGGAAGCCGTCCCCGTCCAGCTCGCCGAGGTCGCCGGTCCGCAGCCAGCCCTCGTCGAAGGTGTCGGCGGTGGCCTGCTCGTTGTGCCAGTACCCGCCGAACACCACCCCGCCGCACAGTTCGATCTCCCCGTCGGCCGCGATGCGAACGCCGTTGCCACCCATCGGCTGTCCGACGGTGCCCATCTTGTGTGCACCCGGGACGTTGACGCAGTGCGCCGCGGTGGTCTCGGTGAGTCCGTAGCCCTCGTAGATCGGCACGCCGACACCACGGAAGAAGTGCCCGAGGCTGGGCATCAGCGCGCCGCCACCGGAGATGGCCCACCAGCACTCCCCGCCGAGCGCGGCCCGGAGCTTCGAGTAGACGAGCCGATCCGCGACCCAGTGCTGCGCGCGGAGCACCGGGGACGGACCACCCGCATCGAGCGCCTCGCTGTAGCGGACGGCGGTCTTCTCGGCGAAGCCGAAGATCGCCTTCTTGACGGCGCCGCCCTGCGCGGCGCTGTGCGCGGCCGAGTCGCGGACCTTCTCGAACACCCGCGGCACGCCGAGGATGGTGTGCGGCTGGTACCGGGCGAACTGCCCGACGACGGTGCTGAAGTTCGACCAATGCGCTTGCGCTCCACCGGCTTCGAACATCGCCAGTGACACGGCGCGGGCCAGGACATGGGCAAGCGGCAGGAAGGTGAGCATCCGGTTGCCGGGCTTGGCCACCTCGCCGACGCTGGCGCTGAGGATGCCGCGAACCTCGGACAGGAAGTTGCGGTGGGTCAGGATGCAGCCCTTGGGCCTGCCCGTGGTGCCGGAGGTGTACACGAGCGACGCCAGGTCGTCGGCCCGGATCGCCGCGACCCGGTCGTGCACCTCGGCATCGTCGAGGTGCTCGCCCGCCGCGATCAACGCGCCCACCGCGTTGTCGTCGATCTGGCGGACACCCAGTCCGGAACCGTCGAAGGCCGACGCGTGCCGATCGGATTCGACGATCGCCGTCACCGCTCCCGAATCCTCTGCGATCCAACGGATCTGGTCGGGTGACGACGAGTCGTAGATCGGCACCGACGCGGCGCCCGCCGCCCAGATCGCGAAGTCGAACAGCGTCCATTCGAACCGGGTGGCGGACAGCAGGATCACCCGATCACCGCGGGCCACCCCGCCCGCGATCAGGCCCTTCGCGACACCGACCACCAGATCGGCGAACTCCGCCGCGGTGACGTCGACCCAGTCGCCGCCGATCGGTCGGCTGAACAACACCCGCTCGGGCGCTTCCTGCGCGTGCCGGTAGACGGAACGGACGAGGGCGTCGTCGTCCGCGATGGTGAACTGGGCGGTGGTGGTGAATTCACGCACGGGGGTCTGCTCCGATGCTCTGGTCGGTGTCATGGTCTGCGGTACTGGTGCGGAACCGGTGCAGCATGCGGGCGAGGTCGGCGATGTCCGCGGCCGACCAGTCCCGGACCCGCTCCCCCACCTCGTCACGGCGGCGCCGGTCGGCGCCGGTGAGGACGTCGCGGCCGGCATCCGTGAGGCTGAGCGGATGCCCGCTGCGGATCGGTCCGGGCTCGGCCTGGACCCACCCGGCGTCGACGCATCCGCGCAGCTGCCGCGACACGGTCGACCGGTGCACCCCGAACGCCTCGGAGATCTCCGTCGCCCGGCATCCCGGATTGCGCTCGACATAGGAGAGCACCGAGTGCTGGGCGAAGGTGGGCAGCCCCTCGGCGGGACGCTCCCCCGTCATCAGCTGGCGGACCAGGTGCACGAGCTCCTCGTGTACCTGGGCGACGGCCGCGGTCGATCGTTGTTGCACAACGCAACTATAAACCCGCCAAGACGCCGTCCGACTCGGGCCCGGGCCCGGCCGGCGAATCCGAACATTCGGATCAGCGTGATCCGAACTCCGCCGTGCCCCCTCGCGGCGGCGCAATCGTCCGCCGGCCCGTCGTTTGCCCAGGTACGCCCGCACCGCGGGTGGCGCAATCGCCTCACCACCCCGGCGGCCGCGAAGTGAGCGGCCGGGGACCCGCTAAACCGCCGCTACTGTCGGCATTCGTCCAGGTCACCGGCCCCGAAGGAGGGAAGCAGATGAGCGCAGCCACCGAGCCGCCGCCGAGCCGCCGCTCCCGCGCCGATCGGGCCCGCCAGGTAGCGGACGTGCTGCGCCAGCAGACCCTGGCCGGCGCGTTCGCGGGCACCCTGCCGCCGGAGCACGCCCTCGCCGTCGAATTCGCGGTCTCCAGGAACACCGTGCGGGCGGCCCTTTCGCTGCTCAAGGACGAGGGCCTGATCGAGCGCGCGCCGCGCGTCGGCACCCAGGTGTCGGGACGCAAGTTCGACCACGGCATCGACACCCTGCTCGGCCTGAAGGAGACGCTCCGCGAGCACGGCGAGGTGCGCAACGAGGTACGCGCGGCCCTGCGCCTCGTGCCTCCGCCCGCCGTCGCGCGCCGCCTCGAGCTGGACCGGGGCGAGCCCGCGGTCTACATCGAGCGGCTCCGCTACCTCGGCGACCTGCCGCTCAGCCTGGACCTGACCTACCTCGTCCCGGACCTCGGCGAGGAACTGCTGCGCCGCGACCTCGCGGGCAACGACATCTTCGCCCTGATCGAGGAGGTCTCCGGCAGGCCACTCGGATCGGCCGAGCTGGCCATCGAATCCGTCAACGCCGACGCACACACCGCGGCCGCACTGCAGGCCCCCGAGGGCGCCGCGCTGCTGCTCCTCGAACGACTCACCACCCTCGACGACGGCAGGCCCGTCGACCTCGAGTACATCCGCATACGAGGTGACCGCATCACCATGCGGGGCAACCTCTTCCGCACGAACCAACCATGGGAGCTGACCTGATGGCACTGGTCAACCAACGCGCCGACGTCCCCGTCACCATCGATGAGTCGCTCTGCATCGAGGGGTGCACCCTCTGCGTCGAGATCTGCCCGCTGGACTCGCTGGCGATCAACCCGGACAACGGCAAGGCCTTCATGCACGTCGACGAGTGCTGGTACTGCGGCCCATGCGCGGCCCGCTGTCCCACCGGCGCAGTCACCGTCAACATGCCCTTCCTGCTCCGCTAGCCGCCAGGCACCGGACAACCCGACCACCAAGGACCCGAACATGAAACGCCGCATCCCCGCGGCGGCGATGGCCGCTGCCCTCACCACGGCCGTGCTCGCCGGCTGCTCCCTCGACAGCGACTCCGGCGGCGGCGCAGGCGGCACGGATGCCGTGCCCGTCGTCATCGGCTACCAGTCCAAGACGATCAACACGGTCACCGCAGGCACCCTCCTCAAGGCACAGGGCTACCTCGAGAAGCGCCTGGCCGCAGTGACCGAGCGGACCGGCACCGCGTACTCCGTGCAATGGCAGGACTATGACACCGGCGCACCCATCACCGCCCAGATGGTCGCCGAGAAGATCGACATCGGTTCGATGGGCGACTATCCGATGCTCATCAATGGGTCCCGAACCCAGGCCAACCCGCGCGCGAAGACCGAGATCGTCTCGGTCACCGGCTACAACCCCAAGGGCGCGCTGAACATGGTTGTGGTGCCTCCGGATTCGCCTGCGACCGGTCTCGCCGACCTGGCCGGACAGAAGGTGTCCGCGAGCGTCGGCTCCGCAGGCCACGGCACCCTCGTGCAGGCCCTCGACCGCGCCGGACTCGACCCCGCCACCGGAGTCGAGGTGCTCAACCAGCAGCCACAGGTCGGCTCGTCCGCGCTCGAGTCCGGGCAGGTGGCCGCGCTGTCGCAGTTCGTGGCGTGGCCTGGCCTGCTGGTGTTCCAGGACAAGGCGAAACTCCTCTACGACGGCGCGGAGCTGAACCAGCCGACCCTGCACGGGGTGGTGGTGCGCGAGTCGTACGCCGAGCAGCACCCCGAGGTGCTCGACGCCTTCCTGCTCGCGCAGCTCGACGCCACCCGATTCATCCGCGGCGAGCCCCTCGAGGCGTCACGGATCGTCGCCGAGCAGAGCGGACTGCCACAGGAGGTGGTCTACCTCTACAACGGCCCCGGCGGCACCTCGTTCGACCCGACGCTCAAGCCCCGCCTGGTCGACGCCCTGAAAACCGATGTGCCCTACCTGAAGTCGATCGGCGACTTCGCCGACCTGAACATCGACGGATTCGTCGACGACGCGCCGCTGCGTGCCGCCTACGCGACCGAGGGCATCGAGTCCTACGACGCCGCGGTCGCCGTCACCGCCAACCCCACGGCCCTGACCGGCACCGACCCCGCGTGCGGAGTCCCCGTCGCCGATCCCGCGCAGGCGAGCGAGCTGTGGTTCGACGGCGCGACGCAGACGCAGCCCGCGGCCGACCCCACCTGCCTCCTGCGCTCGGTCAAGAAGGCGCGCGCCGAGGGCAGGGGCATCCGGGCCGCCTACGTGCCCGACGCGGAACTGGGCACCCGCTGGTTCGCGGACAAGGCGGTGTGGGTGCGCGACGGGGCTCGCTTCCTGCCCTTCACCACGGCCGCCGCGGCGGAGCACTACCTGCACAAGAACCCCGCGAGCGCCCCGATCACCTACGACCGCGCCGTCGAGGAGGTCCGGCAGTGACCGCGTCCGTGACCGCCCCCGGCACGCGCGCGTCCGCGCGGGAGTCGGTCGTGCCTGCGGAGGACGCGACGCCTGACCCCGGCGCAGTGAACCGGACCGACTGGCCCGCCCGGTGGCGGTCCCGGGCCATCCGGATCACGTCGGTGATCGCCGCGGTGCTGGCCTGGCAGTTGCTGACGGCCAACGGCGTTCGGCTGTGGCTGCGGTTCGACACGTTGCCGACCGTGACCGAGATCGTGACGGCGTACGGCGAACAGCTGCGGACCGACCTCTTCTACCTGGACCTCGGTCAGTCGCTGATCCGGATCGTGTCCGGGTTCGGCCTCGCCACGCTGGCGGGGGTGGCCGTCGGTGTCGCGCTCGGACGCTCCCGCCTGTTCGCCGACACCGTCGGCCCACTGGCCGAACTGGCGCGGCCCATCCCGGCGATCGCCATCGTGCCGGTGGCGATCCTGCTGTTCCCCAGCGACGAGGCAGGCATCGTCTTCATCACCTTCATCGCCGCCTTCTTCCCGATCATGGTCAGCACCCGGCACGCGGTGCGGGCGCTCCCGACCATCTGGGAGGACTCCGTGCGCACCCTTGGCGGCAGCCGCTGGGACGTCCTCGGCCGCGTGGTGATCCCCGGGATCCTGCCCGGGGTGTTCGGCGGGCTGTCGGTCGGCATCGGGGTCGCGTGGATCTGCGTGATCTCCGCCGAGATGATCTCGGGCCGACTCGGGGTCGGCTACCGCACCTGGCAGGCATACACGATCGTCGACTACCCGGGCGTGTTCGTCGGCATGATCACCATCGGCATCCTCGGGTTCTCGACATCCGCGGCGGTCGAACTGCTCGGCCGCCGCGTCACCCGGTGGCTGCCCCGAGGGGAGAACACCAGATGACCACGGCAACAAGCGAAGAGAAGGTCGCGGCGGGCATGTCGCTGGCCCTGGACGACGTCACGCTGTCCTACACCGGCACCCCCGTCGTCCGTTCCCTGTCCCTGACCGCCCTGCCCGGCGAGATCCTGGTCCTGACCGGGCCCTCGGGCTGCGGGAAGTCGACGGTGCTCCGCGCCCTGGCGGGCCTGCTGGCGCCGGACTCCGGCCACATCCTCGCCGATGGAGCCGCCGTCACCACCACCTCGCGGGATCGCGCCGTGGTGTTCCAGGACAACGCGCTCCTGCCGTGGCGCACGGTCCGGTCCAATATCGAACTCGCGCTTGCGCTTCGCGGACAGCCGAGATCGGGGCGCAGGCGCGACGCGGAGCGGTGGATCGAGGAGGTCGGGCTCGCCGGCTTCGCGGACTTCCTGCCCAAGAACCTCTCCGGCGGTATGCGTCAGCGGGTGCAGTTGGCGCGCGGCCTTGCCGGTGCGCCCCGGGCCGTGATGATGGACGAACCGTTCGGGGCACTCGACACCCAGACCCGCGCGACCATGCAACGCCTGCTCGTCGAGACCTGGCGCACGCACCCGACGACGGTGGTCTTCGTGACCCACGACGTCGACGAGGCGGTCCTGCTCGGCGACCGGGTCGCGGTACTCGGGCGCGCGGGCGCCCCGCTGCGCACCATCGTCGACGTGCCGCGGCCGCGGGACCGCGACGCCCTCGACCACCCCGACACCCGAGCCGCCCGCGCGAAAGTCCTGGCCGCGCTGGGCCACCCGAGCGTCGGCCCGACGAACACCCCGGAGAACTGATGGACATCCCAGACCTGGCCGACACCATCCGCCTCGATTGCGACGTACTGGTCATCGGCGGCGGCACCGCGGGCACGATGGCCGCGCTGACCGCCGCCGAGAACGGCGCCGACGTGCTGCTGCTCGAGAAGGCACACGTCCGGCATTCCGGCGCGCTGGCCATGGGAATGGACGGCGTCAACAACGCCGTCATCCCCGGCAAGGCCGAGCCGGAGGACTACGTCGCGGAGATCACCCGCGCCAACGACGGAATCGTGAACCAGCGCACGGTCTACCAGACCGCGACCCGCGGCTTCGCGATGGTGCAAAGGCTCGAGAAGTACGGCGTCAAGTTCGAGAAGGACGAGTACGGCGAGTACGCGGTCCGCCGGGTGCACCGCTCCGGTTCCTACGTGCTGCCGATGCCCGAGGGCAAGGACGTGAAAAAGGCGCTGTACCGGGTGCTGAGGCAGCGGAAGATGCGCGAGAAGATCCGGATCGAGAACCGCCTGATGCCGGTGCGGGTCCTGACGGATCGGGGGCGGGCGGTCGGTGCGGCGGCACTGAACACCAGGACCGGGGAGTTCGTCGCGGTCGGGGCGAAGGCGGTCATCCTGGCGACCGGCCCGTGCGGACGGCTCGGGCTGCCCGCGTCGGGATACCTGTACGGCACCTACGAGAACCCGACCAACGCCGGCGACGGCTATTCGATGGCGTACCACGCGGGGGCCGAGCTCAGCGGCATCGAATGCTTCCAGATCAACCCGCTGATCAAGGACTACAACGGGCCGGCCTGCGCGTACGTCGCGAACCCGTTCGGCGGCTACCAGGTCAACGCGCAGGGCGAACGCTTCGTCGATTCCGACTACTGGTCCGGACAGATGATGAGCGAGGTCAAACAGGAGATCGAATCCGCACGCGGCCCCATCTATCTCAAGGTCAGTCACCTGCCGACCGAGACCCTGGACACGCTCGAGTCCATCCTGCACACCACCGAACGGCCCACGCGCGGAACGTTTCACGTGAATCGTGGCCACGACTACCGCACCCACGACATCGAGATGCACATCTCCGAGATCGGTCTGTGCAGTGGGCATTCGGCGTCGGGCGTGTGGGTGGACGAGCACGGCGCGACGACCGTGCCCGGGCTGTATGCGGCGGGCGACCTGGCGTGCGTGCCGCACAACTACATGATCGGCGCCTTCGTGTACGGGGACCTGGCGGGGACCCACGCCACCGGCACCCTGCCTGCCGTGGACGCGCCGACCGACCTGCCCGCCGATCAGCTGCGCGAGGCGCACGAGCTGATCTACCGGCCGCTCCTGCACCCGGACGGACCGCCGCAACCGCAGGTCGAGTACAAGCTGCGGCGGTTCGTCAATGACTATGTGGCGCCCCCGAAGACCGCCACCAAGCTGTCCATCGCGGTCGAGACCTTCGAGCGGATGACCGCGGAGATCCAGGGAATGGGGGCGACCAGCCCGCACGAGCTGATGCGGTGCGCGGAGGTGTCGTTCATCCGGGACTGCGCGGAAATGGCGTCGCGCAGCTCGCTCACCCGCACCGAGAGCCGGTGGGGCCTGTACCACGAGCGGGCGGACCTGCCCGGCCAGAACGACTCCGAGTGGGGGTACCACCTGAACCTGCGCAAGGGCGCCGGGGGCGGGATGGAGTTCCTCAAGCGACCGGTGGCACCGTACTTCGTATCGGTGCCGGGACTGGACGATCTTCCCCCGCGTGATCAGCGGGTCGTGCCGGTGACGCAGCCGCCGCTGGTGGGCGGGCGCGCGCCGGTCGAGTCCCCCTCTCGGGTGAGCGCCACCCCCTCAGAGGTCCAGCCCCGCTCCCCCCGGATCGTGGAGATCCTCGGACTCGACAGTCCGACCGCGGCGCAGTTGCGCCCTTATCTGATCGATGCGGACCCGCAGGTGCGCTCCACTGCCATCGCCACGCTGACCGAGGCCACCCCCGACGGCTTCGACGCCCTGCTTGTCGCAGCGCTCGGCGACGAGGACGCGTCCGTGCGCCGGGTGGCCGCGGAGGGACTCCGCGAACTGGTCGAGGTGCTGCCCTCGGCGGAGGGGCTGGCGCTCCACCTGGGCTCCGGCGACCCTGTCGTCCGGTCCACCGTGGTCGACCTCCTGCGGGCGTTGCGCACCGGGACGGCCGCGCAATACCGGGCGGCACTCGCCGACGTCGACCATCGGGTCCGCATCGAGGCGGTGCGCGCTCTGGTAGCCCTGAACGATTGGGAGACGGTGGCGACCGCATCCGCGGACGAGAATCGTGAGGTGCGGATCGCCTGCGCCCAGGGCCTCGCGACCATCAGCCTCGGGGGTCTCGAGGCGGTCCGCACCCTCGCTGTCGACCGGGACCCCCTCGTCCGGGCGGCCGCGCTTGCGGCCTTCGCCTCGCTTCGCCCCACCGGGAACGATGTGGCGCTGGCCGTCGCCGGGCTGACGGAGTCGGCCTGGCAGATCCGGCAGGGCGCGGCCCGTGCCCTCGCCGGCGCACTCCCTGAGAACGCGGTGCCCGCACTCGAGACGGCCCTCGGCGACGTACACCTCGACGTCCGAAAGGCCGCCGTGCTCACCCTCACCACCTGGACGGAAGACCCTGCGGCACAACAGGTGCTGCGCATCGCGATCGACGACTCGGACGCCGACGTGCGCGCCTACGCCCGGCGCGCGCTCACCGAACGGATCCGGGCCTGAGACACCGGCCCGACACTCGGTTCACCCCCGTCGCAGCGCGTATTCGGTATACGTGCCGACGGGGGTGAATCCGATCCGCTCATAAACGGGGGCACCGTCTACGGATGCCTGCAACACGACGCGATCCACGCCTTCCGTCCTCGCGTGGTCGATCGCCGCAAGGGTCACCGCCGTGCCATATCCCCGCCTGCGATGGTCCTCGAGGGTCACCACGCCGTAGAGGCCGGCAACACCGGCTGCCAGATGAATCTCCGCCCCCGCCACCGGTTCTCCAGCGCTATAACCGACGACGAAGGTGCTGGCGCATTCGCCACTCAGGATCGCCGACCCCGCGGCGTCGAAGTAGTCGAACACCGCCGATGAGGGCGGCGTCCAGTTCCTGGCCATCAGGTCCGCGTAGTCACGCAACTGCTCGCGATTGGTCACAGTCACGACTGTCAGGACCGCACTTGGCGCGGGCGACGGGATCTCCGTCATCAGCGCGGTCATCGCCAGCTCGGTCTCCGACGGCCGAACGCCCCGCGCTCGCAGCATCTCTCCCAGGTTCGAGGGCGTCGAGGTCGGTGCCACCCACCACGAGAACGGACGACCGGCCGCGCGCACCGTGGCCAGAATCTCCTCGAGCCGTGCCTGCGCCGTGTGCGGTGCCAAGCGCGCCCGGCACACGATGTTGAAGGTGTCATCGTCCAGTCCGCTGTCCGCGATCAGGATGTCACCGGATTCGTATACCGTCGCGCCGGCGACCGTCGGATGCAGGTGCGCCGCATGAGACGCAAGATTGAGATCCATCGCTTCCACCAGGTCGTCACCCACAACACGATCCTAGTTGTGCTCAACAGACCCCGGATATGCGAAATGCCTCGCATCGCAGTCTCTTTCGAGTCTGTGATGCGAGGCATTCGCAATTTATGTTCGGCGGTGTCCTACTCTCCCACACCCTGTCGAGTGCAGTACCATCGGCGCTGGAGGGCTTAGCTTCCGGGTTCGGAATGGGTCCGGGCGT
>NZ_QAOZ01000022.1:0-131170 GCF_003050885.1 Rhodococcus sp. OK611 | reverse complement strand
TGCGTGGACGAGTTGTTGGTGCCCTTGTCGTTGGTCGCACCGTTCCACGGACCCGCCTCGCCCTCACCGGAGACACCGGTGACATCGGCGGTCACAGTGCCCGAGACCCACGCGGTGCGGCCGGCACCATTGGCGGCCAGCGACGGCGAGATCAGGACACTCTCGCCGGTACGCCCGACGACCGCACCCGGCCCGGCCTTCTGCCCGTCCGGCAGCGGCACAAACGTGTCGGCATGCGCCGCACCGGTCGACATCAGGCCGATCGCCACGGCCGCGGCAGCACCGACGCCAGCAATACGGATGCCGCGCTTACGGATCTCGCTCATTGAATCCCCTCACAGGTCTAGCGCTCACCTCTCGCCTGACCAGGCGGTGAGCACGGTTGCCCCGCAAAGCTAAATGGTTGAACACCCCACGAATAGATCGGAAACCTCACTTTTACACATCATTAACTGAGGGGGTGACCCAGGTAACAGCAAAAAGCCGGAGACGACGGAAATGTCCGTTTCGTCCCCGGCTTCTGCCGGCCGATCACACGAGCGTGATTAGGTCGCATCCCGTTCGTGATTGGGCCTTGACTGTTTTGTGATTCATCTCACCGATGGTTCGTTGGGCCTGAGATCAGCCGAGGCTGAACGGCTGTCCCCACAGGGTGATGGTGCTGCTGACGTTCTTGGTGTTGGCGGTGACCTTCACGTACGAGCGGGCCTGCGCGTAGCCGGCGCAGCCCTCGACGCCGAGGGTGGAGTCGGCCCAGGTGACGCTGCCGCTCTTGCCCTTGAAGCTGTTGGCGCCGGAGTGCGACTCGCCGCCGAAGTCGTCGGCCTTCTCCAGGTCGAGGAGTTTGACGTTCTTGGCCTGGCCGGGGGCGATGGACAGGTTGCCCGCGCTCTTGGCGGTCTGCTTGACGCTCTCGCCCTCCCAGTTCGAGGACATGCCGGTGTCGGCGCCGCCCTTGCCGCCGAGGGTCAGCTGGCAGGCCACCACGTAGCCGGGCTCGATCTTGCCGCCGTCGGCGTTGGCGCCGGAGAGTTCGACCTTGGTGGAGCCGGAGACCCACACGTTGCGGTGCAGCGGGGTCGATCCCATCGCCGGGGAGATGTTGGCGGACTCGCCGGTGCGGGTAACGGTGACGACGGTGCCGTCGACGAGGGTCTCGGTGATCGAGCCGTCGGGCAGCGGGACGAAGGTGTCGGCGTTTGCCGCGCCTGCGGACAGGAAGCCGAGGGCGATCGCGGCGGTGGCACCGACGGCGGCGGTCTGCAGCCCGCGGCGCAGGCCGTTCTTACTGGCGTTCATTGTTCCCCTCTGAGGGTCTGGGTTCGCGAATGCGAGAAAGTGTGTGGGCGAAGAAGGTCAGGTCAGCCGATGCTGAACGGCTGGCCGTACAGGGTGGTCTTGGAGTAGTTGTCGCCGACGATCTCGACCACCGTGTAAGAACGAGCCTGGGCGAAGCCGCCGCAGTTCTGGATCTCGAGCTGGGTGTCCTGGTACTGGACGGAGTACTTGCCGTTCTTCTTGATGTCCTTGCCCGCGACATTCACGAACTTGACCTGGCCGGCCGAGACCGGGACGGTCAGCGAACCGGAGATCGAGGGACCGGAGAGGTCGATGCCTGCGCCGATGGAGCCGCCGAGGCCGGTGATGTCGACCTGGCACCCGACGATGTAGCCGGTGCTGATCCGCGAGACGCCGTGCGTCGAGGAGTTGTTGGTGCCCTTGTCGTTGGTGGCACCGTTGAACGGCCCCACCTCGCCTTCCTTGGTGATGCCCTTGACGTCCGCCGTGACGGTGCCCGAGACCCACGCGGTGCGGCCGGCGCCATTGGCGGCCAGCGACGGGGAGATCAGGGCGCTCTCGCCGGTGCGGGAGACGACCGCTCCCGGTCCGGCCTTCTGCCCGTCGGGCAGCGGCACCAGGGTGTCGGCCTGCGCCGCACCGGTGGACATCAGGCCGATCGCCACCGCCGCAGCGGCGCCTGCGCCTGCGATGCGGGCGCCACGGCGCAGGCCGGACTTGCGGTTCTCGCTCATTCGTTCCCCTCAAAGGTTCTGCTACTTCTCAACCTCGACCGCCGAGGCTGATGAGTGGTCCATACGGCCCGGCGAAGTATTGCCAACAATGGTGACCACGAGGTGAACTCGAGGTGATCAATGCGGGGCTGAGATTCGCCGGAGATATTTCCCCCGAATTCGGGGGAAAAGCTCCCGGCAGACGCGCATTTCTGAGCTCCGCCGACCCTGTTCCTGTACTGACTCGCGGAGGAGGTTAACCACGCCTGACCAGCATGGCAACGTTTGGAGAACCGCAGAACCCGGTGAGCCGCACCACTTCGTCAAGGTTGTGTTTCGCCATTCGGCGAAACGTGCGACGGAAGGGTTGACAATTTCGCGGGGGAAGGTGTTCACCCGGCGTTTCATCGCCGTCAATGTCGCGGCTTCCTCGGCCGATTTTCGCAATCGGACAAAACGGGATCAGCCGTGGTGCGGGGGAACCTGTCGCCGCAGCCAATCGTCGGCCGACGAGGAGTCATCGGCCGAGCCCTCGGAACGTTCGTCCCGGGTGGTCTCGGGCAGGACATCGCCGAAAACGCGCGCCAGCCGGGCCCGATCGATCGGGTCCCGGCTGGGTGCGTTCTCGGCGCGGTCGGCGATGACTAGTCCTCTATCCCGGAGAGCTCCCCGATCACGTGACCGGCGAGCGGGCTGAGTGTGGCCATCCCGTCGCGGATGGCCGCTCGGGACGATGCCAGGTTCACCACGAGGGTACTGCCGGAGACCCCGACGAGTCCCCTGGACAGCCCGGCGTCGAGCGCTCCCGCCGCCAGGCCCGACGAGCGCAGCGCCTCGCTGATGCCCGGGATCTCACGGTCGAGCACCGCCGCGGTGGCGTCCGGGGTGACGTCGCGGGGCGAGACCCCGGTTCCGCCAACGGAGATGACCAGATCCACACCACCGATCACCGCGGTGTTGAGTGCGTTGCGGATCTCCACCTCGTCCGCCGACACCGCGACGGTCGCGTCGACGAGGAAGCCCGCCTCTCCGAGCAGTTCCGTGACCAGCGGTCCGATCGCGTCGACCTCTGCACCGTGGGCAGCGCGGTCGTCGACGATCACGACGAGGGCCCGCCCGGCAAGTGTGGCTTCGATGTCCATGACTCCTACGGTAGTGCCCGGCACCACGGCCGGCCCCGACCGCCCGTGAATCCGCCGGACCGCGACGGACGAACGGCCGTGCCTGTCGGCACGGCCGTTCGTCGGGTACATCAGCGACCGCCCTGCGTCGGCGCGGTGCCGAGGGTGACCTCGACGGTCTTTTCGCCGAGTCCCTTGGCGTCGGTGTAGGTGATCTTCACCTTGTCCCCCGGCGCGTGCGAGCGGACCGCCGCGATCAGGGCGTCACCGCTGTCGATGACTCGATCGTCGACCCGGGTGATCACCGCGCCCCCTGGGATCCCGGCCTGCTCGGCGGGACCACCGGGCGAGACGTCCTTGACGCCTGCCCCGTGCGAATCATCCTTGGAGGGAACCGTGACGCCGATGATCGCCTGCGAGGCCTTGCCGGTCTTGCTCAGCTCGTCGGCGATGCGCCGGGCCTGGTCGACCGGGATCGCGAATCCGAGGCCGATCGAGCCGCCCTGCTGGCCGCCCGCCTGGGCGCCGCCGAGGGTGGCGATCGCCGTGTTGATGCCGATCAGCTTGCCCTCCATGTCGACGAGCGCCCCACCGGAGTTGCCGGGGTTGATCGCCGCGTCGGTCTGGATGGCGTCGATGACCGTGCTCTGGTTCGCGGCCTCCCCGCTGGTGGACACCGGCCGGTTCAGCGAGGAGATGATGCCGCTGGTGACGGTGCCGGCCAAACCGAGCGGCGAGCCGATCGCCACGACGCCCTGACCGACCTGGAGGTCGGCGGAGTTGCCCAGCTCGATCGGGGTCAGGTCGTTCTTGCCGTCGACCTTGATCACCGCGAGGTCCGACATCGGGTCCGTGCCGACCAGCTTGGCGGAGGCGGTGGATCCATCGGAGAACGCGACCATGATCTTGCCGTCCGGCCCTGCGCCCGCCGCGACGTGATTGTTGGTCAGGATCAGCCCGTCCGAGGACAGGATGACGCCCGAGCCCTCGCCCTCGGCCTGCCTGCCCGCGACCTGGATCTGCACCACGCTCGGCAGCACCTTCTGCGCCACCGCCTGCACGGAGCCCGCGGGCGCGTTCGCCGCCGGCTTGGCGTTGGCCTGCGGGGCGTTCAGCGAGTTCGTGACCGGCCCGGAGCTGTCGCCCGCGGCCCAGGCGCCCGCGAGGCCGCCGATACCGCCGCTGACCAGGGCCAGCGCGATCGCACCGGTGGCGAGGGCGACGCGGGAGGGCCGGGGCTTGGTGGTCGTGGACGCACCGAGAGCGGTGGCCGCGTCCGCGGTCGGGGCGGTGGCGCCTGCCCCCGCGGTCGGGTACTGCTCGGTCGGCCGGTAGGCGCCATACGGCGCCTGCGCGTACCCCTGCTGCTGATAGGGCTGCTGGTACTGCGGGTACGCCGCGGTCGGCTCGGCCGACGCCTGCTCGTGGCCCGCCTGCGGCATTCCGACGGTCGGCGGGGTCGACTGGTGGCTGGGCTGCGCCGGCTCATGGCCCGGCTGCGGCTGGTTCGGCTGACTGCTGCGGTCGTCGGTCATCGCGTTTGGTATCCGTTTCTCCCCTGCGCGCCCTCGGCGCACTGTGTTCGATCTCGTTACTCACGACTCTGCACGAGCGGTCTGAGAGGGCGCTGAGATCAGGCTGTCAGTTTGCCGAGACCCTTCCTGTCGCCTGTCCGCCCGGCACGAACTCGGACTCTCCCGGCAGCACGATTGTGATGAGCGCGCCCCCGAGCTCGGACGGGCCCGCCTCGACGGTGCCGCCGTGCTTGACCACGACCTGCCGGACGATGGCCAGCCCCAGCCCGGATCCGGGCATCGACCGGGCGGCGGTCGACCGGTGGAACCGCTCGAACACCAGCTGTCGGTCCTCCTCCGGGATGCCGGGGCCCGCGTCGGCGACGGTCAACGCGAGGTGGCCGCCGTCGAGCTGCTGCATCCGGACCTGGACTGCCTGGCCGGGCGGACTCCACTTGGCCGCGTTGTCGAGCACGTTCAGCACGGCCCTCGCGAGGCCTGCACCGTCGCCGTAGACGAACCACGGCGTCGTGTGTGCCTCGAAGTCGACCTCGTTGCGCCGCCTACGGACCCGTTCGAGCGAGCGTTCCACGGTGTCGCTGAGATCGATCCGCTCGTGCACGGTCTCGGGCGCATCCTCCCGGGCCAGATCGACGAGATCGCCCACCAGGGTGGAGAGCTCCTCGATCTGCGCGACCACGTCCTCGCGCAGTTCCGCCATGTCCTCATCCGGAATCTGCGGCGCCCCAGGGCGTCCCGCCGCGATGAGCAATTCCATGTTGGTGCGGAGCGAGGTCAGAGGTGTACGCAGTTCGTGGCCCGCGTCCGCGACCAGCCGGCTCTGCCGGTCTCGCGACTCGGCGAGCGCCCGCAGCATCGTGTTGAACGACACGGTCAGCCGCGCCAACTCGTCGTTGCCGGTGACCGGGATCGGGGTGAGGTCGTCGGTTTTGGCGACCCGCTCGGCGGCCGCGGTGAGACGCGCGATCGGTCGTAATCCTGTTCGTCCCACTGCCATCCCGGCCAGGGCGGCGAGTCCGACTCCGCAACCGCCGACGGTGAACAGCACCCACGCGAGCCGATCGAGCACCTCCCCCGTCGTGGCCAGGCGTTGCGCGATCACCAGGGTGCTGCCGAGATTCGTCCGCTGGGTGAGCACGCGCTGGCCGTCGACGGTGCGCAGCGAGCTGTCGTGTTCGCCCTTGGCCACCGACATCTCGGCGTTCCCGATCGGCGCGTTGGAGCCGGGCGGCATGTACACGTTCTGGTCCGGGAAGATCAGCGCGACGCTGATGTCGTCCGAGTAGAAGGTGGCCAGCGAGATGTACCGGAAGTCCATCGCGTCGAGGTTGTTGTCGATGAGGGTGGCCGAGCGGGTACGCAGCTGCGAGTCGACCTCGGCGTAGAGCGCGCGGGAGACCACCGCGTACGCGGCGATGGCCATGACCGCGACCGCGATCGCCACCACCGAGGCCGCGAGCAGGGTGACGCGCCAGCGCAGCGACACCGACCGCGTCAGCGGCATCGGTGGCCGCATCTCGGGCATCGGTGCCTGCTCGCCGTTGACGCCGGTGCCGTTCGTGGCCGTGCCGTTCCGACCGAAGGGGGCAACCATCACGGGGGCGTCTCCCGGAGCACGTAGCCCACACCGCGCACGGTGTGGATGAGGCGGGATTCCCCCTCCGCCTCGGTCTTTCGCCGCAGATAACCCACATACACCTCCAGTGCGTTGCCCGAGGTCGGGAAGTCGTAGCCCCATACCTCCTCGAGGATGCGGCTGCGGGTGAGCACCCGGCGCGGGTTCGCCATCAACATCTCGAGCAGTGAGAACTCGGTGCGAGTGAGGCTGATCGAGCGGCCCGCCCTGGTGACCTCGCGGGTGACCGGGTCGAGGGTGAGGTCCTCGAAGGTCATCGCCTCCGATTCGGCCCCCACGTCGGGCGTGGCACGGCGCAGCAGCGCGCGCAGCCGGGCGAGCAACTCCTCGAGCGCGAATGGCTTGGGCAGGTAGTCGTCTGCACCCGCGTCGAGGCCCGCGACGCGCTCCGACACCGAGTCCCGCGCCGTCAGAACGAGGATCGGCAGGTCGTCACCCGTGCTGCGCAGCCGCCGGCACACCTCGAGCCCGTCGAGGCGCGGCATCATCACGTCCAGCACCAGCGCGTCGGGTCGCGCCGCCGCGACCTTCTCGAGCGCGTCGACGCCGTCGACGGCGAGGTCGACGGTGTAGCTGTTGAAGGTCAGGGATCGGCGGAGGGATTCCCGCACGGCACGGTCGTCGTCGACCACCAGGATGCGCATGGTCACAGTTTGACCCCACGAACTGAGATCACGCTGAGAGGGGTCTGAGCGGCGGCGGTCAATTGTGACCCCTCAGCTCTCGGACACCCGGGGGCCGGGCAGGTTCCAGTGCCGCCACAGCGCGAGCAGTCGTACCGTCGAGGCCGACACCGTGCCCACCACGAGCCCGAGGTTCGGCGTGAGCCCGAACTCCAGGCACGCCACCGTGACGGTGGACCCGATCAGCGCGGGCACCGCGTACAGATCGCGGTGCAGCAGCAGCGGCATCTCGTTGACGAGCATGTCGCGCAGCACGCCGCCGCCGATCGCGGTGGTCGCCCCGATCAGGCACGCGGCCTGATTGCTGGCGCCCACGGCGAGCGCGATGACCGCGCCGCTGCTGGCGAACAGCCCCATGCCGATGGCGTCGAGCACCAGGATCTCGCGGCGCAGTTTCGAGACCGCCGGGTGCAGGAAGAACACGATCACGGACGTGACCAACGCGGTGGTGAAGTTCGGCCAGGTGTTCAGCGCGGTCGGCGGGTGGATGCCGAGGAGCACGTCGCGGATGACACCGCCGCCGATGGCGGTGAACACCCCGAGCAGACAGACCCCGAAGATGTCGAGGCGCTTGCTGACACCGACGAGGGCGCCGGAGGCGGCGAACGCCACGACGCCGATCAACTCCAGCACCTTGAGCAGCACCGGTCCAGGGTGCCACGGCGGCGGGCGGTCAGCCGTCAGCCGGTCCGGGACCGGCCGACGGCCATCGGGTCAGCGCGCGCCGGGTTCGTAGACTCCGAGCCGCACCGCACGGACCAGTCGCCGCGGCACCCGGTGGGACACCCCACCGACGGTCACCTCGACCAGGTCCGGTGCGGTGGCCTTCCACTGGGCTCGGCGGTTGCGGGTGTTCGAGCGCGACATGCGTCGCTTCGGGACTGCCATTTCCTGTTCGCTCCTTCTGTTGTGTCAGGTGAGGCCGTCAGCGAGCGCGCTTGCCGTATCGGCGCTCGAACTTCTCGACGCGGCCCGCGGTGTCCATCAGCCGGGCGGCTCCGGTCCAGAACGGGTGCGACTCGTTGGTCACGTCGACCACGACGAGGGGGTAGCGGTTGCCGTCCTCCCAGTCGATGCTGCGGTCGCTGACGACGGTGGACCTGGTCAGGAAGGTCGACCCCGTGGCCGAGTCCTGGAAGACCACCGGGTGGTAGTCGGGGTGGATGCCGTTCTTCATGCGCGATCCTCTCTGTTGGTCTCGCCGGGTAGCGAGTCGATTGCCTGCTGTCCTGGCCCGCCGTCGGTGTCCCCGTCCCCGCAGGGGTCCTCGTGCCATTCCCCGAACGGGTCCGGCCAGTTCCCCCAGTCGGACTCGTGCCGCAGTTCCTCGTCGGTGACAAGGGCCCACCGCAGGGTCCGGTCGATGTGGTCCGGGTCCGCGGCGTGCACGAGCACGATCAGCGAGGTGTCGCGGTCGCCGAACCGCTCGTCCCAGCGCAGCGCCGCCATGGCCCGGCGTGCGGTCGACACCGACTCCTGCTCCGCCGCGGTCATCGCCGCGAGCCAGCGTCCGGCGGCGGCGACCCGCAGCCCGCCGCCCGCGGATTCGAGCCAGCACACGTGCTCGGGCTGGGTGGCCAACCACAGTCGGCCGCGCGCGGTGACCACGCCGTCCAGCAGCACGTCGACGGCCTCGTGCAGGCGCTCCGGATGGAAGGGACGATCGGCGGTGAACTCGATGATCGAGACGCCACAGTCCTCGTCGAGCGGCGGTTGCCCACGCAGCAGGGCCGAGTGTGCATCGCCGACCTCGCCTCGCCTGGCGCCCGCGGGAATCCGCGCTAGCAGCCGCTCGGCCTCGACCGCGCCGCCCTCGGCCACCCAGTCGATCGGCGCCGACGGCGCCAGCCGGGTCAGCACCGCGTGCAGCTTCGCCTGCGCCCAGCCGTCGGCCGCGCGACCGGAGACCACGAGGGCGTCGGCGTAGTCGACCTGCCCGACGACCAGCTGCGCGACCGTGCGCTCGTCGTCGCCGCCCGCCGTCAGTCCCCGATCGTCCAACCCGTCGTCGCCGGTCGCGTCGTCGAGCCAGGTCGCGGCGTCGATGCAGGTGACGACGGCCTCGACCCGCACGTCGCGCGATGCCGGACCGTCGATCTGCCCGACCACTCCCGCGACCGCGACGTGCTCGATCGCCCAGCACAGCGCCTCGGGTTCGAGCGCCCGGTCCAGGTGCAGCACGATCCGCCGGACCGAGCTGCGCGCGTGCAGGCGGCGCAGCAAGGGCAGCAGGTCCTCGCGGAGCGTGCAGGAGACGCAGCCGTGGGCGAGCTCGAGAATGTGGGTCCGCACGATGCCGTCGGTCCCGGTGACCGTGCGGCGCAGGACGCCCTCCCCCAGGTGCCCGAGGTCGTGATGCACCAGCACGGTTCCGTCGCCGAGTAGGGCCCGCGCGGTGGCGCCGACGGCGTCCGTCCACCCCGACACCAGAACCAGCGGCGTCCGCGGATCACTCACCTCAACACCTCTTTCGATAACGATTGTCATTAGCTGATAGCAACGCTACAGTGAACTCACGCTGTTGTCGAAAATGATTGTCATCTCTATGCGAGAGGGCTCAGGAGGAACACCATGTCGGCGCACTGCCAGGTGACCGGACGCAAACCGGGATTCGGTAAATCCGTGTCCCACTCCCACACGCGGACCAACCGCCGGTGGGACCCGAACATCCAGAAGAAGACCTACTACCTGGCCGGCGAGGGCCGACGCATCACGCTCACCGTGTCCGCGAAGGGCATCAAGACCATCGACCGGGACGGCATCGAGGCCGTCGTTGCCCGGATCCGCGCACGGGGAGAAAAGGTCTGATGGCGCGCAACGAGATCCGTCCGATCGTGAAGCTCAAGTCCACCGCCGGCACCGGGTACACCTACGTCACCCGCAAGAACCGCCGCAACGACCCGGACCGGATGGTGCTCCGCAAGTACGACCCGGTGGTCCGCAGGCACGTCGATTTCAGGGAAGAGCGCTAGGCATGGCCAAGAAGTCCAAGATCGCCAAGAACGAGCAGCGCAAGCTCGTGGTCGCCCGGTTCGCCGAGCGCCGGGCCGAACTGAAGGAGATCATCCGGCGGCCGTCGAGCAGCGACGAGGAGCGTGGGAGCGCCCGCACCGCCCTGCAGCGTCTGCCGCGCGATGCGAGTCCGGTACGATTGCGAAATCGTGACGCTGCGGACGGACGTCCGCGAGGTCACCTACGGAAATTCGGCCTGTCTCGTGTGCGTGTGCGCGAGATGGCCCATCGTGGGGAACTGCCAGGCGTCCGCAAGTCCAGCTGGTAATTCGAGCCGTAAGGGAAGCAATGGCAGTCAAGAGAGCCCCGTCCAAGAAGCCGCGCGGCGCTGACGCGGGCCGCAAGCCCAAGAAGAACCCGCTTTTCGCGGCGAAGATCACGCACGTCGACTACAAGGACGTGAACCTGCTCCGCACGTTCATCTCCGACCGCGGCAAGATCCGTAGCCGTCGCGTCACGGGCCTGACCCCGCAGCAGCAGCGTCAGGTTGCCGTCGCGGTGAAGAACGCCCGCGAGATGGCCCTGCTGCCGTTCACCAGCACCAGCCGGTAGTCAGCGCAGAAGCCGAGGCCGCGCAGTCCGCAAGGACTGCGCGGCCTTCTGCGTTCCCGGGCGCCTCGCCGAGTGTGCAGCTACCCACGCTCCCTCCCGGCATTTGCCCCGACAACTGCACACTCGGCGGTCAGCTGCGGACCACGTCGAGCAGCGCGGGGTCGACGACATCGGCCAGGCGGTCCCACGGCACCGTGATCACCACCAGCCCGATCGCGTGCGGACCCACCTGGTAGTCCGAGAAGTGGACCTCCATCCCGGCGGGCGTCGGCAGCCAGTTCGCGAAGTTGAGCTCGGTTGGCGCGATCCCCTCGCGCTCGAATTCCTCACCGGCCGCGGTGGCGGGCAGCAACCGAGCGGACTCCTCGGAGAGCCGGTTCAGCCCGGCCTGCAGGTCGGGAAACAACGCCGCCAGCGTGATCGGCTGAGCATCGTCGACGCCCACCACCACCGTGGCGACCAGCGGGGTGGGGTGCGCCCCGGGCGGGTTGGCATTCCACGAGGTCACCAGCAGGCCGCTGACCACCCGACCCCCGATCCGGGCGAACGCCTCCCGGCCCTCCAACGTGAACCGTTCATCGCCGGGGCCGTCGATCTGGTCCTGCAAGGCCGCCGCGACGGACTCGTTGAACTCGGCGGCCACCGCGGGATTGCCGCCCTCGATCCGCGGGAGCGTGACGTCGTAACGAACGCGCCCGGTGTCGCCGGTCGACCGGCTGGTGGTCGCGATGTACGGCCCGGAGGCCTGCGGACCGTCGGCCGTGGAGGGCGTCACCTCCGACGTCACCGCCGGCGCGGACGACTGCACCGCTGACGGCTCGGGCACCGCGGTCCCACCGCCGCCCGAGGAACAGGCCGCAAGGCCGGCGACGAGCACGAGCGCCACGGCTCCTCGGCGCAGGATGCGGGACGCTCGCATGGGTGCACTCCTCTCGACGGGTGGATCCATGATGCGCCCAGTGCCGGTCCCGCGAGGCGCTCCGGAGTTCTCCGCGTGGCGGACGACTAGACTCTTGCGGGTTCTATGAGGAGGTCCGCGGGGTGTCAGGTGTGTTCGCGGGCTTCACGGTCATCTTCGTCGTCATCGCCATCGGCTACATCCTCGGCCGGACACGGGTGCTCGGCGAGCACGGCGAATTCGTGCTCGGGCGGTTGGTGTTCTTCGTCGCCACCCCAGCGCTGCTCTTCGACACCCTCGCCACCGCCGACCTGGCGACGGTCTTCTCCCCCACCCTCGCGGTCGCCGCGGCCACGGCCTTCGCGGTCGGCGGCGTGTACCTGGCGATCGCGCTCGGCTGGCTGCGCAGGCCCCTGCCCGAATCCACGATCGGGGCGCTGGCCGCCTCCTACGTGAACTCCGCCAACCTGGGCATCCCGATCTCGGTGTTCGTGCTCGGCGACGCATCGTTCGTGGCACCGCTGCTGCTGTTCCAGATCGTGGTGTACTCCCCGATCGCGCTGACCGCGCTCGACCTGGCGACCACCCGCAAGGGCACCTCGATCCGCGGCACCCTCATCACCCCGTTCCTCAACCCCATCGTGGTCGCCGGAATCGCCGGACTCGTGGTTGCCATCGCCGGCTGGACGCTGCCGGAATCGCTGATCCAGCCGTTCCGGCTCATCGGCGGCGCCTCCGTGCCCGGGGCGCTGCTGGCCTTCGGGTTGTCGCTGTACGGGGTCCGCGTGCTGCAACGCGGCGTCAGTCCCCGCCGCGAGATCGCGCTCGCCTCGGTGTTCAAGATCCTGGTCCAGCCGGTGTTGGCCTACCTGATGGCCCGGTTCCTGCTCGGCCTCGACGGCCACGACCTGTTCGCAGTTGTGGTCGTCTCCGCGCTGCCGACCGCGCAGAACGTGTTCGTCTACGCCAGCCGCTACCAGCGCGGCACGGTGCTCGCCCGCGACACCGCCCTGGTCACCACCCTGGCCTCTATCCCCGCCATCGCGCTCGTCGCCTGGGCGCTGGCCTGACCCGCCGACACTCGCGGGGACGGCCGCCCAGCGCGCTCGGCGCGTTACGGTGAGCTCATGCGCACCCTCGTCGTCGCGGCCCTGCTGAGCCTGGCCCTGGCCGGTTGCGCCTCCTCGGACCCGGAAACCGCCCCGAGCTCACCCGCGGTGACCACGCAGGCACCGATCGTCGAGGGGACGAGCCCGGCGCCGGCGCCGGTGAACGACCCCGACGCCGAGCCCGGCATGATGTTCACGGCCGACCCGACCATCGTCGATGCGCACCCCACCCCCTTCGAGTCCTACACCGTGGTGGGCGAGGCAGGCGACCGCGTGGCCGTGCACTTCACCGCCGGGGCCCCCGAGTGCTACGGCGCCGATGCCACCGTCACCGAGTCCGCCGCCGGCGTCACCATCGCGTTGCGCACCGGCACCAGGGCGGACGCGGTGGACCGGGTCTGCGTCATGATCGCGGTGCAGGCCACCCTCGAGGTGCAGCTCGCCGCGCCTCTCGGCAACCGACAGGTGATCAGCGGCTAGCGCCAACCGACCCGTTCAGCGCCGACGCAGGCGCATGTAGTCGCTGACCACCGCCGCACCGAGCCCGTCCAGGTCCGGGGCCACCACCCGGCCGCCGACCCGCTGCGCCATCTTGTCGACCACCCTGGCCAGTCCCGAATCGTCGCCGAGCCGGAATATCGTCACCGCAGCGCCGAGCCGCGCGAGGTTGTCGAACTCACGGACGGTGAGCCCCAACGTCTTCGGGTGCGGCGGATAGTCGAAGAAGGCGTGCCCGTCCGGTTCGAGGTGTGCCGTCGGTTCCCCATCCGTGACGATGAGGACGACCGGTTGCGCGTTCGGATTGCGCCGTAGGTGCCTGCCCGCGAGCAACAACGCGTGGTGGAGGTTGGTGCCCTGGTCCCAGGCGCCGTCGAGCCCCGCCAGCTCGGCCGGGGTGAGCTGCTGCGCCAGTCGGCCGAACGCGATCAGCTGGAGGTCGTCGCCGCGAAAGCGCGTGGTGATCAGGTGGTTCAACGCCAGGGCCGTGCGCTTCATCGGCACCCACCTGCCGTCCATCACCATCGAGAACGAGGTGTCGACGAGCAGCGCGACCGCGGCGTGCACGCGCTGCTCGGTCTCGGCGATCTCGACGTCCGAGACCTGCAGCTGAATCCGATCCGAAGTCAGCGGATTCCCCTGCTGCGCCGCACGGAGCACCGCGTTCGTCACCGTCCGCGTCACGTCCCACGGCTCGGTGTCGCCGAACTCCCAGCCCCGGCTGGCCCCCGTCGGCTCCCCCGTCGCGCCTGCCCGCTGGGTGTCGCGCTCGCCGCTCCGACCCGAGAGTCGCTGCGCCACATCCCGAAACGCCGACTGCCCGAGCTCGCGCATGGCCTTCGGCGAGAGCCGCCACTGGCCGTCCGCCCCGCGGGCGAGGAAGCCCTGCCGCTGCAGCGCCTGCTCCAGCTCGGCCAGCGTGCGGGCGTCGGCCGCCGCGCCGTCACCGAGCTGTCGGGCCAGGGCCTCCGGGTCGATGTCGTCGAGCTGCGCGCCCGCGTATTGCTGGGAGAGCTGCTCGGCGAGCTGCTCCAGCTCCGCAATGTCCGCCAGGGCCCCCGTCCCCTCCCCCAGTCCCATCCCGTCGTCACCGCGGAAGCGCTGGGTGCCGTCCCAGTCCTCGCCGGGACGAGCCGACCGCAGGTTCGCGTCCAGGCGGTCCAGCTGATCGATCAGGCTGGGGCTGCCGAACGCCTGCTGCGCCAACGCGTCCAGCTCGGCACGCTGCTCGGTGGTGAGCGAGTTGCGCAGCCGCTGAGCAGCCGCGGCCCGTCGCGCCAGCGAATCGAGCAGCTCCTCGGTGTTGCGCGGGTTCTCCGGGAAGTAGTCGCCGTGCTCCGCCATGAACTCGTCGAAGTCGGACTGGGTGTCCTCGCCGCGAGAGTGCTTGTCCAGCAGGTCGTTCAGGTCGCGGAGCATCGCGTCGATGCGGTCACGATCCTCGTCGGTCGCGCCGGCGAGGGCCTCCTTCATCCCCGCGAACCGCTGATCGAGCAACTCCCGCCCGAGCAGCTCGCGGATCTTCTCGTAGTCCTCGCGGGCCGACGCGTCGCGCCAGCGGTACTCCGACAGGTCCCGGACGGCCTGGGCCGTCGACGAGGGCAGCTCGTCGAGCTGCAGTTCGGAGAACCGGGCGTCGTCGTCCAGCGCGCGCGCCAGCTCCTTGCGCTCGGCCAGCAGCGCACGCTCCAACAGCTCGCGGACCTCGTCGAGGGTGCCACCGAGATGATTGCGCTCCAACAGCTCTCGCCTGCGCCGATTCGCCCGCGCCGCGAGGTCGTCGAGCCCGCGGGTGTCCGCGGTGCCGCGTCGCATCAGCTCCCGCAGCGCCCGTCGGGGAGACGCGCCCTCGAGCACGTCGTTGCCGATCGCCTCCAGCGCCTCCCGGAGATCCACCGGCGGGAGCAGCGGATCCGGTCCACCCTGGTACGGCCCGTACCGCGCCCGGTGCGGATCACCCCGGCCCCCTGACCGGGGACGCCGGGAACCGGGCCGCGGCGGCCCGGTCATCCGCTGTACACCAGCTGTCCGTCTTCGTCGGGGAACTTCGCGATGCGGCGGGCCAGGTACAGCCCCTCCAACGCCAGCTCCACCGCGGACGCCCGCGCCCCCGTGCTCTCGGCACCGAAGCGCTCGGCCACCTCGTCCAGCACATCGATCTCGGGCAGCTCGCCGAGCAGGTCCTTCGCGGTAACGCGGTCGCCGGTGACCACCGGTCCGCCCGCCTCGACCGCCGCCACCAGGGGCGCCAGGTCCACGCCACCGAGCCGCTCGCGCACCGTGTCCGCGGTCGCCCGGCGCAGCAGGTGCTCGAGCACGTCCAACTCGCGGCCCTCCTCGCCGGACTCGAACTCCACCTTGCCGCGCAGCACCTCGATCACCGTGCCCAGATCGACCGGCCGCGCCACCGGATCTGACTCACCGAGCACCGCCCCGCGGTGCACCGCGGCCGCGCTGACGGTCTCGGCGCCTGCCACCGCGAATCGGGCGGACACCCCCGAACGCTGGTCCACGGAGGAGGACTCGCGCAGCAGCCGGGTGAACCGGGCCAGGATCTCCAGGAGGTGGTCGGGCACCTCGGCGCGCAGGTGCGCCTCCTGCTCGATGACCGCGATCTCGTCCTCGAGCGCGGCCGGGTAGTGGGTGCGGATCTCGGCGCCGAAGCGGTCCTTCAGCGGGGTGATGATGCGGCCGCGGTTCGTGTAGTCCTCCGGGTTCGCGCTGGCCACCAGGACCACGTCCAGCGGCAGCCGCAGGGTGTATCCGCGCACCTGGATGTCGCGCTCCTCCATCACGTTCAGCAGCGAGACCTGGATCCGTTCGGCCAGGTCGGGCAGCTCGTTGATGCCGACGATGCCGCGATGCGCGCGCGGGACCAACCCGAAGTGGATGGTCTCCGGGTCGCCAAGGCTGCGGCCCTCGGCGACCTTCACCGGATCCACGTCGCCGACCAGGTCCGCCACCGAGGTGTCCGGGGTCGCGAGCTTCTCCGAGTAGCGCTCGTCGCGGTGCCGCCAGGCCACCGGCAGCTCGTCCCCCATGGCGGCCGCGCGGCGGATCGAGGCGGGCGTGATCGGCTCGTACGGGTGCTCGCCCAGCTCCGAGCCCTCGATCACCGGGGTCCACTCGTCGAGCAGCAGCGGCAGGGTCCGCAGCAGCCGGGTCTTGCCCTGGCCACGCTCGCCGAGCAGCACGACGTCGTGGCCGGCGATCAGGGCCCGCTCGAGCTGCGGCAGCACCGTGTCGCCGAAACCGACGATCCCCGGCCACGGCTCGCGGCCGTCGCGCAGCGCCGCGAGCAGGTTCTCTCGCATCTCGTCCCGGACCGGTCGCAGCACGTGTCCGGACGCGCGAAGTTCGCCGACCGTGCGCGGAAAACCATCGGGGGCCATGGCAGTCACCACTTCACGCTACGAGCGTTCGGCGAATTCGGCACGCGTGTGGCCAAATCGGCATCTACCGCGCCGCGTGCCGCGTGGCCGATTCGAGACCTCGGATCGCGGACATCGCGGCACACCGAGGGGTAGTTTTCCGCGGGTGCGGGTTGCACTCGGCAGTCCGCCGCGTCGAGATGCGGAGTACCCATCATGACTGCGGAGCACGATCACGACACCACCCCACCTGCGAACAAGCGCCTGCTGGCCCTCGCCGTGGTCCTGCTGCTGCTGCCGATCGTCGCCATCCTGTGGGTCTCGACCTACGCGCGCAGTGGCCCCGAACTGGGCGGCGTGCCCTTCTTCTTCTGGTACCAGTTCCTGTGGGTGTTCCTCTGCGCAGGCGCCACCTGGTCGGCCTACAAGATCGTGCTGAAGGCCCGCCCGCACCGGCCGATGACCGAGGGGCCCGCGCCCGAGGTCACCGACGGCGGGTCCGACCGGTGACCACGCCGGCCGCGAGCGACACCGGCGTCAACGGCGTGGCCCTGGCCGTCCTGATCGCCCTGTTCACGCTCGTCACGGTGATGGGATTCCTGGCCTCGCGCTGGCGCAGGGCGTCGAACCTGCAGACCCTCGACGAGTGGGGGCTCGGCGGCCGAAGCTTCGGCACCTGGGTGACGTGGTTCCTGATCGGCGGCGACATCTACACCGCGTACACCTTCATCGCGGTGCCTGCCGCGATGTTCGCGCTCGGCTCGGTGAGCGGCTTCTTCGCGATCCCGTACGCGATCGTGGTGTACCCGATCATCTTCGTCTTCATGTCGCGACTGTGGTCGGTGAGCCACCGGCACGGGTACGTCACCACCGCAGACTTCGTCGGCGGCCGGTACGGCTCCCGCTGGCTCTCGCTGGCGATGGCGCTGACCGGCATCCTCGCGACCATGCCGTACATCGCGCTGCAGCTGGTGGGCATCCAGGCCGTGCTCGAGGTCATCGGCATCGGCGGCGCGGACAACGTGATCGCCAAGGACCTGCCCCTGCTCATCGCGTTCGCGGTACTGGCCGCCTACACCTACTCGTCGGGCCTGCGCGCGCCCGCGATCATCGCGTTCGTCAAGGACACGCTGATCTACCTGGTCATCATCGTGGCTGTGATCTACCTGCCGTCCCGCTACGGCGGCTGGGGCCACATCTTCGACGCCGCCGAGGCGAAGATGGCCACCCCGAATCCCGCCACCGGTAAACCGACCGGGACATTCATCCCGAACAGCCAGCAGTACTGGGCCTACGCGACACTGGCGCTCGGCTCGGCCCTGGCACTGTTCATGTACCCGCACTCGATCACCGCCACCCTGTCGTCGAAGTCCCGCAACACCATTCGGCGCAACGCCGCGATTCTGCCCGCCTACACGTTCCTGCTGGGCCTGCTCGCCCTGCTCGGCTGGGTGGCGATCGCCGCGGGCACCAAGCCGATCGGGCTGGACGGCAAACCCAATGCGCAGCTGGTGGTCCCGCAGCTGTTCGAGGACGCCTTCCCCGCCTGGTTCGCCGGGGTCGCGTTCTCGGCGATCGCGATCGGCGCGCTGGTGCCGGCGGCGATCATGTCCATCGCGGCCGCAAATCTGTTCACCCGCAACGTGTACCGCGAATGGTTCAGGCCCGGCGCGACACCCGCGCAGGAGGCCAAGGTCAGCAAACTGACCTCGTTGTTCGTCAAGTTCGTCGCGCTGATCTTCGTGCTGACCCTCGACAAGCAGAACGCCATCAACTTCCAGCTGCTTGGCGGCATCTGGATCCTGCAGACGTTCCCCGCCATCGTGTTCGGGCTCTACACCCGCTGGTTCCATCGGTGGGCGCTGCTCGCGGGATGGGCGGTCGGCATGGTGTACGGCACGATCGCGGCGTACAACGTCTCGTCCGCCACCGCGGCGCATTTCGCCGGATCGCTAGCCTCGATCCCCGGCATCGCGCAGATGGGCTACATCGCGTTGACGGCGTTCGTGGTCAACATCATCGTCGCGGCGGTGCTCACGCTGGTCATGCGGGCGGTCAAGGCCCCGGACGGGGTGGACGCGACCATCAGGGGCGACTACTTCGCGGACGCGGGCGATCCCCGGGTCGCGCCGCTGCCGCCGACCCCGACGGAGGCCACCCCCAGCCCGTGACGGATGAATCCGGTGGGCACGCCGTGGAAGACTCCTAGACTCTGCCAATGGAGACCTGGCTGCTGCCCGCCCTGCTCGGACTCGGACTGGCCGCCGCCACCGGCCTGCGCACCTTCCTGCCGCTGCTGATGCTCAGCGCGGCCGCACACTTCGAACTGTTCGGCATCTCCCTCGGCGAGAGCTTCGCGTGGGTCGGGTCGACCGGCGCGTTGGTCGCCCTTGCCGCCGCCACCGCCGCCGAGCTGCTCGCCGACCTGATCCCGTTGGTGGACAACGCACTCGGGATGTTCGGCACCATCTCGAGGCCGATCGCGGCGGCCATCGCGGCGGGCGCGGTGTTCACCGACCTCGACCCGTCGACCGCGGTGATCGCGGGCATCATCGTCGGCGCGCCCACCGCGCTCGCGTTCAGCGCGGCGCAGACCGGAACCCGCGCGGTGAGCACCGCGACCACCGGAGGTCTCGCAAACCCCGCGCTGTCGGTGATCGAGGACGGCGTCTCGTTCGGCATGGTGCTGGTGGCCTTCCTGCTGCCGCTGCTCATCCCGCTGGTGCTGGGCCTGATGCTGTGGTTCGCATGGAAGGGCGCGCGCCGGGTGCGGGCGCTGCGTTCATAGGGGCATACCGCAGACTTCACACCCGGCGCACCACTCAGCCCGGGATCTGGCCGGCCAGCGCGTTCCGCTTGAAGTCGGAGAACTGGCGGCTGTCCGAGCAGAAGCCGCAGTTCGGACCGAAGAACTCGGCGCGGGCGTTCGCGTCGTCCATCAGCCAGTACCGGAGCCAGGCCGTGGACGGTGCGCGCATGTCACCGCCCGAGATGCCGGTGCCGAAGTGGGTGGCGCCGCGCAGTTCCGCGTACTCCGCCGGGACGTGGTCGGCGTCGTTGTACATGCCCTTCACCAGGATCGGCCACACGATCGCGTCGAACTGCCCGGCGAGGAACAGCACGGGCTCGTCGATCAGATCGACGTCGTTGAGCGGTCCCGGCTGGATCGCGACGACGGTGTCGACCCGGGGGTCGACGGCGGCGTTGATCGCGCCCGAGCCGCCCTGGGAGTGTCCCGCGGATCCGACCCGGTCCAGGTCCACCTTGCCGTGGAAGACGCTGGCGGGGTCGGCATTGAGGTTCTCGATGAGGTCGATGCCGCTGCGCATGGTGATCGCGAAGTTGCTGGCGGGGGTGTTGGCGGCGACCACGATGAAGCCGTGGCTGGCGTAGTGCCGCAGCAACAGGGTGTACGCGCCGGGGAGCACCCCGGTGCCGTTGCCCCAGATGACCACGGGATGCTTCTCGCCGCGCGCCCCCATGTTCTGCGGGTAGTACAGCGTGTGCACCGCACCGATGCTGACCTCCGGCGTATAGGGACCGGGCGCGGCCCAATTCCGCCCGACGCTCGGGATGCCCTCGGCCTGCGCGGGCGCGGCGACGGCCGTCAGTGTCACCGCGGTGACCGCGGCCGTGACGGCGGCGGCCAGCCAGGCGCGGAGGATGGAAGTGCGAGTGCGCATGCGCGAACACCTTCCCTTTCGATAGTCGCCCGAGGGCGGGTTGCGCACCGGCACAGCATGACTCCGGGCCGGTGACGGGGAGTTCATGGCGTGAAAGCTATGCCGCGCCCTCGACGCGTGCAGCCGAAATCCGATCTCCGCGCGGGCCTTGTGCCCGAGCACAATCGGGCGGCCCCTGCACTGGCTCGGCTGCCCAGATCGGGCTATCGGCGAGCGGCCTCGACAGCCAGCGCCAGCTCGATCATCGCGCGCGGGTCGGTGATGGATCGGGCGGTGAGGTCCTCGATCCGCCGCAACCGGTTCAGGACGGTGTTGCGGTGACAGAACAGCGTCGTGGCCGCGCCCGCAGCCGAGCCGCCCGCGTCCAGCCAGGCGGTGACGGTGTCGAGCAACAGGTCACGTTCCACCGGCGGCAACCGGAGCACCCGGCCGAGCACCACCGTTCGGAGTCGCTCCGCGAGATCCGGCTGGGCGGCGACCAGTGCGATCGGCAGCCGCCGATCGAGCACCACCACCTCGTCGGTGTCGGGCCCGCAGGTCTGCAACGCGATCTCGGCGAGCCAACGGGCCCTGGCCAGCTCGGCCAGCGAACCCACCACCGGGCTGATCCCGGCGGCCACGCCCTGTTCCTCCAGCAGCCTGGCGGGCTCGGCCACCTCGTCCGACCCGAGCGAGATCAGCCCCACCTCGTGATCCGCGCGGATCCGCCACAGGATGTGGAAGCCCCCGGTCGCCGAGTAGCCCCGGTCCCGGGGCAGACCGGCACCCCGCCCGACCGACCGCACCACGGCCACCGCGTAGCGGCCGCGCTCGGCCAGCCCAAGAAACGCCGACGCCTCCGCGACGAGGCCCGCTCCCCCGCCGACGGGGAAGTCGGCTCCCGGCCCGCCGAGCAGGACGTCGAGCACGGCGTTCCGCCGCTCGCCGTCCCGCGCCAGGCGCTCGGATTCCGCCTCATGGTAGGCATCGGCGACCGCGCCGACGAGGAGGTCGACGATGTCCCACAGATCGCCCACGCACGGCAGGAGGTCGGGCAGCGAGGCCGGGTACTCCTCGGCCACCGTCTCGATCATGGCCTGCCAGAGCAGCCGGCAGCCGCGTCGGTACGCGTCCTGCAGCGAGGACAGCGGCAGGCCCTGCTCGGCCCGGGTCCGGCCGGTCCAGGCGGCGTCGGAGAGGTCGACGGGACGATCCTCGGAGCGGTCGAGCATCGAGGTCATGGCCTGGCCGAGGTTGTGCAGGATCGTGTCCCGCAGCTCCGCGGGGGCGACCAGCGCGGCGTAGGCGCCGTCCTCGGCGAGGATCTGCTCGGCCAGCCCCGCGGCGATCGCGGGCAGTCGCCCCGAGAGCGGCCGCGCCACCGCGGTCAGGATGTGTGAGGCGTTGTCCCCGTCGCGCACCCAGCCGCCGCCCTTCTCCGCGAGACCATCCCGCGGCCGCAGGCACGGTGCGCGATGAGCAGGATGGTAGCCCGCGGGGCGGCGCCGACGGGCTCGTTCCCCGGCCCCCCGCTCTGGTAGACAGTGGGCCATGGCCGACACCGAGATCACCTTTGCCAGCGGCGACGTCACCCTGCACGGCAGCCTGCGGCTCCCCGACGGCGTGTCGGGCCCGGTGCCCGCGGCGCTGCTCCTCGCCGGCAGCGGGCCGACCGACCGCAACGGGGACAGCGCCCTGATGCCCGGGTCCATCGGCACCCTCCGCTTCCTGGCCGACACGATGGCGGACGCCGGCTTCGCGAGCCTGCGCTACGACAAGCTCGGCAGCGGGGAGACCGGACTGGGGCCGTACGAGGTCGAGGACGTCGCGGGGCTCGGCTTCTCCACCTTCGTGGACGCGGCCGCCGACGGGCTGGATTACCTTGCGGCGCAACCAGATGTCGATGCGGACCGGCTGCTGGTGGTCGGGCACAGCGAGGGCGCTCTGGTCGGGCTCGCGCTTGCGGTCGCCGATGACGCCCCTGCCCTCGCCGGGCTCGGCCTGCTCGAGCCGCTCGCGGTCCGGCTGCTGGACCTGCTGACCCGGCAGATCAACGCGCAGGTGGACGGCGCCCTCGGCGCCGGGGCGCTCCCGCTCGAGCTGGCCGACGAGCTGCGCACCGCGCTGACCGAGGCCGTCGAGTCGTTGCGCGCCGACGGCACCCTCCCCGACGATCTGCCCGAGCCGCTGCGGATGGCCGGGTTCGTGCCGGTCAACGCCAAGGCGCTCGCCGAGGAGGATGCGCTCGACCCGCGCGTGCTGGCGGGCGCGCTGCCCGCGGGACTGCCGGTGCTGACCAGTTGCTCGGCGCGGGACACCCAGGTCGCGGACGCCGACGTGGACGCGCTGGACGTGGCGCTGGCCGCCGCAGCGTTGACATCGGTGCGGATGACCACGGCCAATCACGTGCTCAAGGAGATCGGCGAGCGGGACTCGACCGGCGCCGACTACATCGAGGACCTGCCCTACTCAGCGGAGTTCACCGCCGGGTTCCGGAACTGGCTCGCCGGGCTCTAGGCCACGTCTCCCGACCTGTTCGACTGGTTGGACGCGAGGTCGATCTCGTCAGCTCTCCCACGAGGTGCTCGTGGCATGCCGGTCCGAATCGAAGCGAACGACCAGGAGCTGATCGGAATCATCCGGCGACAGCGTGAAGTCGATCCAGCTCACCAGTCCGCCACCCTCGCCCACAGACAAGACGAACGCCTTCGGGTCCAGGAGAGCCACCAACTCCTCCGCCGTCGCGCGTTGACCTCGATACGCCTCGTGCGCTTTCCGAACCTCGGGAAGGTCGAGCTCGTCCGTGTGGAACTCCACGAACTGGGCGACCTGCGTCCCCGTGCCGAGATCCTCCACGAGGAGCTTGCGCGCCTTGCCGACCAACTCGGGGAACGCGTCGATGAGGACACCCGTCTCACCCAGGAGCTCGCCGTTCCGAGAGACACTCTCGAAGATGCTCAACCACACGGGCACAGCACCGTTCGGAGTTCGAATGGTGACCTCGTCGGCAAATCCGGAATCTGTGTCCAACGACAGCGGACCCACCAGCTCCGAGTGAATTGTCACCTGCATCCCGCAAGCATGCCCTAGTCGTCCCTGGCAGCGGTCGTCCCGGGCCCGCGGCCGTCTCGGGCCCGCGGCCGTCTCGGGCCCGCGGCCGTCGCCGAGCGTGCAGCTGCCGTCGCGCCTACCCGAGCGATGTCCCGACAACTGCACTCTCGGCCGATCTGTGGACAACCGAATCGGTTCTCCACAGATCGCCGCGGACCCTGTCGGAGCCGTGACCCATCGGCCAGTCTCGACGGATGGGGGAATTCGACGAACCGTTCTCGGGCAGCGCGGCCGTCGCGGTCGGCACTGTGACCGACCGGCAACTACGCCTGAACTTCCACCGGATCCACCGAGATGTGTACATCGCCAAGGGAATCAGGATCGACGCGATCCTCCGCGCGCGGGCCGCGGCGCTCTGGGCCGGCGAGGACGGGATCCTCGCCGGGATGTCCGCCGCGGCGGTGCACGGCACCAAATGGATCGACCCGGGCACCCGCGCGGAGCTGTTCCGGACGGGCAGCAGGCGCAGCACGTCGGGAGTGCTGATCCACGGTGACGCACTGGGTCCGGACGAGATCTGCCTCGCCGGTGGGTGGCTCGCGTCGACCCCGGCCCGCACCGGCTACGACCTCGGCCGTCGGCTGCCGTTCGACCGCGCGGTCGAGATGCTCGACGCACTCTGCAACGCCACCGACACGAAGCCCGAGGAGATCCGTGCGGTCGCCGAGAATCACAGCGGGGCAAGGGGAATCATCCAGCTCCGTCATGTCCTCGAACTCGTCGACGGCGGCGCGGAGTCGCCGCAGGAGACCCGAACCCGGCTGCTGCTGATCGACGGCGGGTTGCCGCGCCCGTCGACGCAGATCGCCGTCCGGGACGGGCGAGGCCGCGTCGTCGCGCGGTCGGACATGGGATGGGAACGCTGGAAGGTTCTCGTGGAATACGACGGCGAGCAGCACTGGACCGACGAGAGCCAACGCGCGTGGGATGTCGAGCGGCTCGAACTGCTGGCGAACCTCGGGTGGCGGGTGGTCCGCGTCGGTTCCGCGCAGCTGCGACTGCGTCCGCACACGGTCGCCAAGCGCGCCCGTGCCGCGCTGTGGGAGGCGGGCGCCCCGGTCTGACCACCCCGTCGAGTGTGCAGATTCCGTCGTCCCATCTCGGCCGATGCACCGGCAGATGCACTCTCGGCGGCCCAGGCGCGGGAATCCGAGATGCGCTGGCCGCCGGCGTGCTGTAGCGTTCTCGCCTAACCAACGACGCCTAGACCGAAGGGACGGCCACAATGACGCATTACGCGCACCTCAGCGCCGTACCCGCGTGGCAGTGCCACATGTCGGCCAAGCGCGTATCCCGAGAACGATCCTGACGTAGCGGATCCGTTCTCGGCACCCAGGGCACACGCCCGGGTGCCGTTTCTTTTACTACCCCCAGCATTTCAACAGCAAGGAAATCCCATGAAGCTTCGTATCAGCCAACTGTCCACGGCACCGCCGCTGACCTCCCTTCCCGCCGACCTCACCGGCCACGCGGTCACCCTCGACCTGTCCCACACCGACGCCGCCCAGCGCGCGGCCGCGACCGACCTGGCCCGCGAGCTGCTCGACCGCGGCGCCGCCCGGATCGTGATCTCCGGGTCGGCCGCCTGACGACCGCGTCGAGTGTGCAGCTACCGGGGCATCGCCCGGGTAGGAACGACGAAAGGTGCACACTCGGCGGGAAGCGAGCGTGCACCTTTCGTCAGAACCTCAGTGCGCGAGAAGAACCTCAGTGCGCGAAGTGGCGCGCCCCGGTCAGGTACATCGTGACGCCTGCCTCGCGGGCGGCCTCGATCACCTCGTTGTCGCGAACCGAACCGCCCGGCTGCACGACCGCCTTGACGCCAGCGGTCGCGAGCACCTGGAAGCCGTCCGGGAACGGGAAGAATGCGTCAGAGGCGCCCACCGAACCGGCGACCCGGTCCCCCGCGCGCTGCACGGCCAGGTGCGCCGAGTCGACGCGGTTGACCTGACCCATGCCGACGCCGACCGAAGCGCCGTCGTGGGCGAGCAGGATCGCGTTCGACTTGACGGCGCGGCATGCGCGCCAAGCGAATTCGAGATCCTTCATGGTCGCGGCGTCGGCCGCGTCACCGGTGACCAGGGTCCAGTTGGCCGAGTCGTCGCCCTCGGCGTCGAGCACGTCCCGCTCCTGCAGCAGCGCGCCGCCGGAGATCGGACGCAGCTCCACGCCGGTCGCGTTCGGAACCGCGGCCTCGAGCACCCGCACGTTCTTCTTGCGGGCCAGCACCTCGACTGCACCGGGGGCGTAGGAGGGCGCGATCACGACCTCGGTGAAGATCTCGGCGACCTGCTCGGCCATCTCGACGGTCACCTCGCGGTTCGCGGCGATGACGCCACCGAACGCGCTGACCGGATCGCAGGCGTGCGCCTTGCGGTGCGCCTCGGCGATGTCCGCACCCACGGCGATGCCGCAGGGGTTGGCGTGCTTGATGATCGCGACCGCGGGCTCGGCGTGGTCGAAGGCGGCGCGCCACGCGGCGTCACCGTCGGTGTAGTTGTTGTACGACATCTCCTTGCCGTGCAACTGCTTCGCCTGTGCGAGTCCGGCGGGGGCAGCCGGGTCCTCGTACAGCGCCGCGGCCTGGTGCGGGTTCTCGCCGTAACGCAGGACCGCGGTGCGGTTCCAGCTCGCGCCTGCCCACTCGGGGAACTGCGAATCGGACTCGACGAGGGTCGAGGTCATCCAGCCGGCGACCGCGACGTCGTAGGACGCGGTGTGCTGGAACGCCTGCGCGGCAAGGGAAGTGCGCTCGGCCATGGTGAACCCGCCCGCCGAGATCGCGGCGAGCACGTCCTCGTACTTGCCCGGGTCCACGACGACCGCGACCGAAGGGTGGTTCTTGGCCGCGGCGCGCACCATCGACGGACCGCCGATGTCGATCTGCTCGACGCACTCGTCCGGGGTGGCGCCGGATGCGACGGTGGCGGTGAACGGGTACAGGTTCACGACCACCAGCTGGAACGCCTCGACGCCCAGCTCGACCAGCTGATCGAGGTGCTCGTCCTTGCGGGTGTCGGCGAGGATGCCGGCGTGCACGCGCGGGTGCAGGGTCTTGACGCGACCGTCGAGCGTCTCCGGGAAGCCGGTCAGGTCCTCGACCTTGGTGACCGGGATGCCGGCATCGGCGATCTTCGAGGCCGTTGAGCCGGTGGAGACCAGCTCGACCCCGGCCTGGTGCAGCCCGGTGGCCAGTTCCACGAGGCCGGTCTTGTCGTAGACGCTCACCAATGCGCGGCGCACAGCCTTACGTTCGGTCACTTCGGGATCACGGCCTTTCGTCCATCGGAAATAACACCTCGGGTGGCGACGGCGGCGAGAACCTCCGCCAGCAGTCGCCGTTCCACCGTTTTGATCCGCTCGTGCAGGCTCGACTCGTCGTCGGACTCGAGCACGGGCACGGGCTCCTGGGCCAGGATCGGTCCGGTGTCGACCCCGGCATCGACCAGGTGCACGGTCGAACCGGTGATCTTCACGCCGTAGGCCAGGGCATCGGGCACCGCGTGCGCGCCGGGGAACGAGGGCAGCAGGGCGGGATGGGTATTGATGATGCGGCCGCCGAAGCGGTCGAGGAACTCGGGGCCGAGGATCTTCATGAACCCGGCCGAGACGATGAGGTCCGGCTGGTGCGCATCCGTCGCCTTGGTCAGCGCCCGGTCCCATGCGGCCCTGTCGGCGTGGTCGCGCAGTCCCACCCGGAAGGCGGGGATGCCAGCGGCCTCCGCGTGCCCGGCAGCGTCGCAGTCGCGGTCGACCCCGACCGCGACGATGCGGGCGGGGTAGTCGTCGACGGCGGCCGCGATCAGCGACTGCAGCAGGCTCCCGGTACCGGAAGCGAGGACCACGACTCGGACCGGCTCGGTCGAGCCGGGGCGGAAGTACTCACGCGAGGCAGTCAGCGCTCTACTCCTGTGTGCGGGCCGGCGACCGGAGTGTGCCCCGGCCGGGAAGAATCCTAGTCGCTGCTGGTCCGGGTGCTGTCGGGCAGGTCCGCTTCGGCCGCATCGGACGTGACGTCCGCCACCTCGGCGTCCACCACCGCCTCGTCGATCTCGGCATCGACCGCGTCGGTGGACGCGACCACCGGATCGCTCGCGGCCGCGACCGGGTCGCCACCGGGGTCGACCACCTCGGCCTCGACCACCACCTCGCCCTCGATGTACGAGGCACCCGGCAGCTCCTTCACCGGTTCCGGCACCGGGCGGTCGAGCATTCGAGCGGCCAGCGTGTAGGTCCGCGGCGGATCGGGCTGTTCGGCGGGCTTCGACGGCTCCCGGACTGCACCCCCGCGCTTGGCCACGACCAGCGCGGTCAGCGAACCGAACACCGCGAACCAGGCGAAGGACAGCCCGGTGAACGTCACGAGGTCCACCCCGACCGTCCCGAAGGAACCGAGCTCCCCGCCCGCGGCGAACCCGAGCAGACCCAGCGCCAGGGCCGCCGCGGCGGCCGCGACCAGCACCTTGCGCACCGCCACCGCCGGACCGCCCGCGCGGTGCGCGCAGTCCCGTCCGAGCTGGATGCCGAGGACCGCGGGGATCAGCAACAGGGCCGGCCAGCCGCCACCGCTCGGCCCCGCGGGCACCGCCCCGAGCAGGGGCAGCGCAGGCAGCGGCCCGCCGACGACGGTGAACACGCTCAGCGACGCGTCGCCGAGGTGCGCGGTCGACCCGACCAGCATCGCCGCGCTGCCGACCGCGAGGTTCGGCAGATACAGGATCGAGAGCAGGGTGAGGCCGAGCGCGCCGCCGAAGCCGTCACCGGCCTCGAGCAGCTCGCCCACCTCGGCCCACGACGAGATCAGCGCCACCGCGGTCAGGGCCGCACCGGACGCCAGCAGCGCCAACCCGACCCGCAGCGCGGGCCTGGCGGACGCGCGCACCCACTCCGGTACGCCGAGCCGGGCACAGATCGGGCGCCACAGCTTGCTGCCCATCCCGATGCCCGCGCCGATCAGGTGCACGCCCAGCACCCAGCCGAAGGCGGCCAGCGCGTTGGGCGGGGCCAGCGCGATCACCGACGACGCGTCCTTGATCACGGCCAGCGCCAGCGCGGTGACCAGCAACGGACCGGCGAGCGCGGCGCCGAGTACCCAGAGTTGTTCGTGTCGCGGAGTCTGCTCTGTGACGGCGTGCGCGCAGCCGCGCGCGACCGACCAGATCATCAGGATGGTCGGGACCAACGGCAGCACGCCGAGCGAGGCGCCGCCGATGGTGAGCTGCACCTGGTGCACGGCCAGCCAGCTCGCCGCGATGGCGCCGCTTGTCCCGGTGAGATCGCTGTTCGCCGCGACCAGCGTCACGAGGATGCACGCGGCGATCAGCGCCAGCGCGACCAGCGCGGGCCGCAATGCCACCGCGAGCAGGGTGCGGATCTGCTCGGGGTTCGGCGTGGGCCTCGGTGCCGCCGGTGTCCGCCGTCTGCTCGGACGGCGGAGGGTGTCGCTGCTGCGCAAGGAACTCATCTCCTCGAGGGTGACATCTGTCTTGGGGACGGTCTGCCAGGCGCGCCGACAGGTCCGGACACGACGACGCCCCCCGGCTCACCGGGGGGCGTCGAGCGCGGGTGTCGCTAGTCCGCGTCCCGTTTCGGGGCCGATCCGAAGGCCTGGGTTGGGGCGGCGGTGCCTTCGTCCGTAGCCGCGGTCTCGGGCGACTGCGGTGCCGGGCCGGTGGCGGCATCCTGCGGACCGGACTGCTGCGGCTGGCCGTAGCCCTGCGGCGCCTGGCCGTAGCCCTGCTGCGGCGCGGGCGGTGCGTACGGGTTCGTCGGCTGCGCGTAGCCCTGCTGACCGTAGCCACCGGGATACGGCTGCGGCTGGCCGTAACCGGGCTGCGGCTGTCCGTAGCCGGGCTGCGCCTGCGGCTGGCCCTGCGGCTGCGGCTGACCGGGTGCCTGCGGCTGTCCGTAGCCCTGGGGCGCCTGGCCGTATGGCTGGCCGGGCGCCTGCTGCTGGCCGTACCCCTGCGGCGGCTGGCCGTAGCCCTGCGGGTAACCCTGGGGCGCGTAGCCGGCCGGCTTCGGGGCGGGCACCTTGAGCATGCCGAGCGAGAACAGCAGCACCGCCACCGCGACCGCGGCCTGGACGAACGCCAGGATCAGGCCGGTGATGCCGCCGACGGCCAGCGAGACGCCCTCGGACAGGCTGAACATGAAGAACAACGCGATGAGGAATCCCACCACCGACGCGGCCGCCGCCGCGCCCTTGTACGGCTGCTCGGGCAGCAGCGACAGGCCGGCCAGCAGCCCACCGAAGAGCAGGAAGGCCAGCGCCAGGATCGGGTAGCCGGCCTCGAAGGAGCTCTGCGTCAGGGTCTCGTCACCGAAGGTGGTCACCTTCGCGAACGGGGCGAACCCCAGCAGGAAGTTGATGATGGCGAGCCCAAGGACGCCGAGGGTGAGCAGATAGGGCAGGCCCTTCGACCCGAGTCCCCCGGACGGCGGCTCGCCCGGACCGTAACCGGACCCCGCAGGCGTGAAAGTCATGACATCTCCTAGGGAGGGTCTGCATTGTGCGACTGGTCAATTCCTCAATGAACGCTAGCGCATTTCTCTGTGTGAACCCTGAGCCCGCGGCGCCCGCCCGTCGGACGAAAGAACGAGGGGCACCTTCCCGCGCGGTGAGCGCGGGCAGGTGCCCCTCGTTCGGTGAGACCGGAGCGGCGTCAGCCGCTCAGTTCACTCAGGCCTCGACGACCAGGCTCTGCAGGATCTCGCGCGCGAGAGCGGCGGTCTCGGACGGCGTCTTGCCGACCTTGACGCCTGCCGCCTCGAGGGCGTCCTTCTTGGCCTGCGCGGTGCCCGAGGAGCCGGAGACGATGGCGCCTGCGTGGCCCATGGTCTTGCCCTCGGGGGCGGTGAAGCCCGCGACGTAGCCGACGACCGGCTTGGTGACGTTGGCCTTGATGTAGTCGGCCGCACGCTCCTCGGCGTCGCCGCCGATCTCGCCGATCATCACGATGATCTTGGTCTCGGGGTCCTTCTCGAACGCCTCGATGGCGTCGATGTGAGTGGTGCCGATGACCGGGTCGCCGCCGATGCCGATGGCGGTCGAGAAGCCGTACTCACGGAGCTCGAACATCATCTGGTAGGTCAGGGTGCCGGACTTGGACACCAGGCCGACCGGGCCCTTGCCGGAGATGTTGGCCGGGGTGATGCCGACCAGCGCCTCCCCCGGAGTGATGATGCCGGGGCAGTTGGGGCCGATGATCCGGGTCTTGTTGCCCTTCTCGACGTTGTAGGCCCACGCGAACGCGGAGTCCTGCACCGGGATGCCCTCGGTGATGACCACGAGGAGCGGGATCTCCGCATCGATGGCCTCGACGATGGCGTCCTTGGAGAAGGCAGGGGGGACGAACGCGATGGAGACGTCCGCACCGGTCTTCTCCATGGCCTCGGCGACGGTCGCGTAGACCGGCAGCTCGACGGCGGAACCGTCGGCGGCGGTGTGCGAGACGGTGGTGCCGGCCTTGCGGGCGTTGACGCCGCCGACGACCTGGGTGCCCGCCTTGAGCATCAGGGCGGTGTGCTTGGTGCCCTCGCCGCCGGTGATGCCCTGGACGATGACCTTGGAGTCCTTGGTCAGGAAGATTGCCATTGTTCTAGTCCCTTTACTTCGCTGCGAAGGCGAGTTCGGCGGCCTTGTCGGCGGCCTCGTCCATGGTGGCGACGACGGTCACCAGCGGGTGGTTGGCCTCGGCGAGGATGCGACGACCCTCTTCGACGTTGTTGCCGTCCAGGCGCACGACGAGCGGCTTGTTGGCCTCGTCGCCCAGGGTCTGCAGGGCGCCGACGATGCCGTTGGCGACCGCGTCACAGGCGGTGATGCCGCCGAAGACGTTGACGAAGACGCTCTTGACCTGGGCGTCGTTCAGGATGACGTCGAGGCCGGCGGCCATGACGGCCGCCGAGGCGCCGCCACCGATGTCGAGGAAGTTGGCCGGCTTGACGTTGCCGTGCTTCTCGCCCGCGTACGCGACCACGTCGAGGGTGGACATGACCAGACCCGCGCCGTTGCCGATGATGCCGACGGAGCCGTCGAGCTTGACGTAGTTGAGGTCGTTCTCCTTGGCCTTGAGCTCGAGGGGATCGGTGGCGTCCCGGTCCTCGAAGGCCTCGTGGCCGGGCTGACGGAAGCCGGCGTTCTCGTCAAGGGTGACCTTGCCGTCGAGGGCCAGGATCTGGTCATCGGGGGTGCGCACGAGGGGGTTGACCTCGACGAGGAGCGCGTCCTCCTTGATGAAGACCTCCCAGAGCTTCTGGATGGTCACGGCCGCGGCGTCGAGCACCTCGGCCGGGAGCTTGCCCGCCTCTGCGATGCTGCGCGCGAACGCGAGGTCGACACCCTTGACGGCGTCCACCGGGATCTTCGCGAGGGCGTCGGGGTTCTCCTCGGCGGTGACCTCGATCTCGACGCCACCCTCGACCGAGCACATGGCCAGGTAGGTGCGGTTCGTGCGGTCGAGCAGGAAGGAGATGTAGTACTCCTCGGCGATGTCACTCGCCTCTGCGACCAGCAGCTTCTTGACGACGTGTCCCTTGATGTCGAGCCCGAGGATGGACTCGGCGTTCGCGACAGCCGCGTCGACGTCGGCGGAGTACTTCACGCCGCCGGCCTTGCCACGTCCTCCGACCTTGACCTGCGCCTTGATCATCACGGGCTTGCCGATTTCCTCGGCAATCTCACGTGCGCCGGCGACAGTGTCGGTAACACGTCCTGCCGACGTGGGCACGCCGTGCTTGGCGAAGAGTTCCTTCGCCTGGTATTCGAAGAGATCCATCTGCTCACCGTCTCGTCAGTGTTGACGCCCGCTCGAGGGGTAAGAGCGGGTCCGTCCCGGACTTTATCTAGTTGAATCAATCGTCTATCGACCGCATTGATGCTATGTGGCATATCTCACGGCACAAGGGGGCGTGAGCGTCAGCTCACCGGCGATTTCGACGAACCACCATGAAAGCGGTCACCGCCAGCAACGCCACCGCGACGAGCCCGCAGACCGCCCCCGCGCCCATCGCGGGCTCCGCCACCCGGGCGCGTGTCAACGGCCACCCCATCAGGTATACGGACATTCCGGTCACCGCGCCGATCATCAGGGACGCGCCCCTTGCCGCTCTTGACCGCGCCGCGACGAGCACCGCCGCCGCGATCACGACCGCGAGGAGTGCGCGACCCCACAGGTCCCAGCCCCACGGCCACTGTGCGAACGAGTCCGGGCCGAAGTCGCGACCGCGATACAGCGGCAAACCGAGGGCGGCCACCGATACGAGCGCCGCGACCGAGCCGACGATCAGCACCGGCAGCTGGACAGGCAACTCGACCGAGGTGTCGATGCCGTCGCGCTCCGCCGACCCCGCGCAGAGCGCGAGGAGTCCGGTCGCGGCCGCCGCGACCGCGGACAGGGCGAGCAACGCCGCGCCGGGGCCGGGCCCGAACCCCGGCAGGTCGCCCGCGACCACCACCGCCTGCAGCGCCGCGGCGACCGCCATCACCTGAGCGGCCCACAGCACCCCGACCGCGGGGCGCACCAGGCCCGCGAACTCCGAGAGCAGCAGCCAGACGCAGGCGACCACCAGCACCACCCCCGCCAGCAGCACCACCCTGGTCGCCAGGATCCGCGGCTCCGGCACCCCGTCCGGAACCGACAGCACGGGAAGGAGCGCACCGACCGCGCCGAGCAGCCCGGCCACGATCCCGGCAACCGCGGTGGCGACGTGCCAGCGCCCGACCCGGGCCCGTTCGGCCGCGGCCGCCCTCGCGCGGGCGGCGGACTTGGTGGTGCCCGCTGCCGCGGGCGCCGCCGTGGCCGCGGCGGTGGACTGCGCCAGGAGTTGCGCCAGCCCGCGGCGCGCCCGGGCGGCCGCCGCGGCCGGGATCACGCAGCCGACCGCGATGAGCACCGCGCACGCCGCGATCGCCACCACCGAGCCGGGACCGACCGAGACACCGTCACCCGCCGGCAGGCCCGCGACCAGTCGCACGCCGACCAGACCGAGCGCCGCCACCGCGGCCCCGACGATGGCGCCCGCCGCACCGAGTGGCGAGATCGCGGCCAGTGCCGCGGCGACCACGATCAGCACCGCCACCCCGACCAGCCCCGCGCCCAACGACATCGGGGCCGCGGACTCGATGACGGCAGGCACCAGCAGCACCGGGTCGGTGGATCTCAGCGGCGGCGCGAAGAGCGCCGCGGCGAGGACCACCGCGGCCGCCACCGCGAGTACCGAGAGTCCGGCGCCGATCCGGCGGCCGACGCCCGCCCCGTCGTGATCCGGGTAGTCGGAGTGTCCGTAGCCGTCGGCGTTCGAGGCCCTCGCCGCCGCGACGAGTCCGAGCAACCCGGCCAGCACCACGAGGACGTGCCCCGCCAGGATCGCGTAGGCACCGGGACCCGCGCTGAGCGACGCGGCGGTCAGCGGACGGAACAGCTCGAGCCGGTTCGCGTTGATCGGGTCGTCGAGGAGCTGGAGGTCGAGCACCACCAGCCCGACCGAAACGCCGCCTGCGCCGGCCAGCACCGTCCCCGCGACGGCAGGCCTGCGGCCCACCAGTGCCAGCACGGCCAAGGCAGGCGCCAGGGCCGCGCAGACGAGGGCGGTGACGGCGGCAGCGGCGACGGCGGGCCCGGTCTCCTGGCGGATGACGCCGAGCACCGGGGCGACCGCCGTCGCGGCGACACCGAGCAGGGCGAGCACGACCGCCGCGATCGCGACCGGACCCGGGCCGCGGGACGGCTCGGGCGAGCCGAACCCGTCCTGGGCGTCGATGCGTTCGGGCTTGGCCCGAGAACTGGTTCTGAGATCGGGTGAGGGCGCCACGCGGTCAGACGCTAGTTGGTCATCGGCGTCGGTCTCGACCGAACTTCACAAGAATCCAGCTCGCCCCGTTACAGCCGCCTTCCGGCGTATTCCCAGGCCCGGCCGTAATCACCCTGTGATGCATCTCACATATCCCAACGAGTTGGCGCTAGGAGTTGCGGCGCTCGCAACCGTTTCGTTACCGTCGCTTGGGTCAAAGTCACAGACAGATCACGAACAGGAAGGCGGCAAGTGTCCAGGCATCGCGCACCCTTCCAATCCAGCCGCTTCGCCCCGCAGGAGCAGGCCACCGAGGCCGCAACGACGGTTTATTCGATTTCCGCAGGTCACGCCGTAGAGCCTCGCTACGAGGCCCCGGTTGAACCCAGTAGATCGAGCTTCGAATACGCAGGCGACAACGAGACCACGCAGACTTATTCGCATCGCGTGCCGGATCGTTACATCGGCTCCGCGAATCTCGGAACACCGCGCTCCACGAACTACCGCTCCGCCCCGCTGGACCAGCTCGACACCTCTTTCGATTCGGACCTCGCAGCTCCCGCTCGCCGCGGTGGAGCACACCGGATCCCCGCTCCCCCCACCGCCCTCAAAGGCCGCGCCGCAGTCATCGCGGTCGCAGCAGGCGCCGTCGTCGCCGCGGGCCAGGCCGGCCTGAGCGGCCCCAGCAGCACCGATACCGCCGAGCTCAATCTGGCCGCGGACGAGAGCTCCACGGGCACCGCCGCCACCGCCGAGCCGCAGGCCGCCCAGTTCGCCGCCGACACGGCCGCGAACACGGGCTCCCAGGCTCCGCAGGTCCTCAACATCGCAGCCCCGACGGACCTCAGCCAGTTCTCGAACCTGCTCGCCAAGGGCCAGCGGTTCAGCGAGGAGCGTGCCGCCCGCGAGGCCGCCGCCCGTCGCCCCCTCTTCGTACTGCCCGCCGTCGGCTCCTACACCTCCGGCTACGGCGCCCGGTGGGGCACGCTGCACGCAGGCGTCGACATCGCGAACGCCATCGGCACCCCGATCTACGCGGTCGCCGACGGCGAGGTCATCGACTCCGGGCCCGCGCAGGGCTTCGGCATGTGGGTGCGACTGCGGCACGCCGACGGCACCGTCACCGTCTACGGCCACATCGACTCGTCCAACGTCTCGGTCGGCCAGAAGGTCATGGCGGGCGATCAGATCGCACGGATGGGCAACCGCGGCTTCTCCACCGGACCGCACCTGCACTTCGAGGTGCACCTGGGCGGCGAGAACAAGATCGATCCGCTCCCCTGGCTCGCGACCCGCGGCATCAGCCTCGGCGTCGAGCGCGACTAGGAACGACCCTCACCCCGGCATTCGTCCGGCGGAACGGCGCTGCCTGCATTAGCCTTCGGTGCGCCAGACTCCGTTGACGTCTACGTAGCAAGGGGTTCGCGTGAACTACATCCGAGGATCCGTCGCCGCCGCCGCTCTCACCGGCGCAGTCTCGCTCGCACTGGCGCCCACCGCAGCGGCCGCCACCTATCAGATCACCGCCATGCCACCGATCGGAACCGTGTACTCGGACAACCTGGTGACGCTCGCCATGGCCGTCAGCCCCGTCCCGGCAGGCGCGGACGCGACAACCCCGGTCCTGGTCTACATCACCGAACCGGACGGCGACGACCGGACCCTCACCGTCCCCCTGACCCTCGGCGGGGCGACCGTGGCCACCCGGGTCAACGAACCCGGACGGTACGTCGCGGTCTTCACCTTCGACGCGCCCGGCGGCGACCTGGCCACGACCACACTGCAGTTCGACGCCATCCCGTCGCCGTTGGGGAGTTCCTCCTAGCGCCGCTGTCCGCTCGGGGCTTGCCCCTTGGGACTAGAGCTTGACCATCGGGACGCCTCCGATGAGCATCAGGCGCACCTTGCCCGCGGAGCCGAAGTCGACGGTGACCGTCGCCGTCGGCCCGCTGCCCTTGGTCTCCAAAACCGTTCCGAGACCGTACTTGTCGTGGCTGACGCGATCGCCGACGGCGAGCACCAGATGGTTGTTGCGCGACCGGGCGGCACCGAAGCTCGGTGTGGCGTTGCCCGACCCGCCGTAACCCTGACCGCCACCGAAGCCGCCGCCACCGCCGTAGCCCTGACCGCCGCGGGGACGCCCGCCCCCGATCGCGCCGCCTGCGCCGGTACCCGGATCCTCCCGCCGCCAGTGCAGCAGGTCGGACGGGATCTCCTGCAGGAATCGTGATTCCGGGTTGGTGATCGGCTGCCCCCACGCCGAGCGCATGATCGCGCGGGTGAGGTACAGCCGATGGCGGGCCCTGGTGATGCCGACGTAGGCCAGCCTGCGTTCCTCGGACAGCTCCGCGGGGTCGCCGAGCGCGCGCATGTGCGGAAACTGGCCGTCCTCCCAGCCGGTCACGAAGACCACCGGGAATTCGAGGCCCTTCGCGGTATGCAGGGTCATCAGGGTCACCACGCCGTCGCCGTTGTCGGGCAGCTGGTCGGAATCGGCCACCAGCGACACCCGTTCGAGGAACGCGGCGAGCGAGCCCGGGTCCGGCTCGCCCTCGGTGGGATCGAGATCCCCGTCGGCCGCGGCCGCAAGCGCGCCCTCGAGGCTCTCGTCGATCTCCGTCTCCACGCCCGCGGCGTTGCGCGCGTCGGAGCTGAATTCCTGCGCCACGCTGACCAACTCGTTGAGGTTGTCCAGTCGCGCGCCGTCCTGCGGATCGCTGCTCGCCTCGAGCTCCGCCCGGTAGCGGGTCCGGTCGAGCACGGCCTCGACCACCTCGCCGATGTCGATCAGCCCGGTGTCGTCGGGCTGCAACGTCTCGCGGATGTCGTCCATCATCTCGAGGAACGCCGAGATCGCCTTCTGCGAGCGGGTGTTCAGCAGCGGCACCACGCCGTCCGCCGCGTCCCGCAGTGCCTGCGCGAAGCCGACGCCGCGCTGCTCCGAGTGCACGGCCACGCAGGCCTCGGCCCGGTCGCCGATGCCGCGGCGCGGGGTGTTGAGGATCCGGCGCAGGCTGACCGTGTCGTCGGGGTTCTGCAGCACCCGCAGGTACGCGACCACGTCGCGAACCTCCTTGCGCTCGTAGAACCGGACGCCGCCGACCACCTTGTACGGCAGGCCGAGGCGGATGAAGATCTCCTCCAGCGCCCGGGACGAGTTGTTGGTGCGGTAGAACACCGCGACCTCACCGAACTTCGCGTCGCCCGCGTCCACCAGCTTGTCGATCTCGGAGGCGACGAAGTAGGCCTCGTCATGCTCGTTGTCGGCAACGTAGCCGGTGATCAGCTCGCCCTCGCCGGACTCGGTCCACAGCCGCTTCTCGCGCCTGCCCGTGTTGCGGGAGATCACCGCGTTCGCTGCCGACAGGATGTTCTGGGTGGATCGGTAGTTCTGTTCGAGCAGGATGGTCCTGGCGTCGGGGTAGTCGCGCTCGAACTCCTCGATGTTGCGGATGGTGGCGCCGCGGAACGCATAGATCGACTGGTCCGCGTCGCCGACCACGCACAGCTCGGCTGGCGGGACCAGGGACCCGTTGTCCGCGATCCCTCCGACCAGCTCGCGCACCAGCACGTACTGCGCATGGTTGGTGTCCTGGTACTCGTCGACCAGCACGTGCCGGAACCGGCGCCGGTAGTACTCGGCCACCTGCGGGAAGTTCTGCAACAGCGCGACGGTCTCGCCGATCAGGTCGTCGAAGTCCATCGCGTTGGCCGCGCGCAGTCGAGCCTGGTAGTGGCCGTACACCTTCGCGACCAGCCGGACCAGCTCGTTCGGATCCTTGTCGGCGTCCGCCGCGGCCCGCTCCGGGTCGATCAGCTCGTTCTTGAGGTTCGAGATGTGCGTGGCCAGCAGCCGCGCGGAGTACCGCTTCGCGTCGATCTCCAGGTCCTTCGAGATCATCGTCAGCAGCCGGCGCGAATCGTCCGCGTCGTAGATGGTGAAGTTGGAGTTCAGTCCCGGCAGCAGCGCGGCCTGCATCCGCAGGATCCGCACGCAGCTCGAATGGAACGTCGAGACCCACATGTTGTTGGCCCTGGGCCCGACGAGGTGCGCCACGCGCTCGCGCATCTCCGCGGCGGCCTTGTTGGTGAACGTGATGGCAAGGACCTGACCGGGCGCGACGTCCCGCTCGGCGAGCAGGTACGCGATCCGACGCGTCAGCACCGCGGTCTTCCCCGAGCCCGCGCCCGCCACGATCAGCAGCGGCGAACCGGCGTGCACCACTGCCTCGCGCTGCTGCGGGTTGAGCCCCTCGAGGAGGGCCGCCGAAGGGGTGCGGGTACCCGCTTGAGCTGCTGCTGAGAAAGTGTTCATCGTCTGTCAACGCTACCGCCGCGCACCGACAGCGGCGCCCCCGGACCGGCCCGCGCCCCCGCCGATGGTCAGCCCCTCACGCCCGTGGCAAACTGTGATTCCTGATCTGACACGAGGAGAAATACACATGGGCGGCTCAGTTCCATCGGATGCCACCGACCCCGACCTCCCCACCAGCGAGGCCGAGATCGAGGAGCTCCGACTGGAGATCGACCGACTGGACGCCGAGATCCTCGCCGCGATCAAGCGCCGTAGCGAGGTCTCCCAGATCATCGGCCGCACCAGGATGGCCTCCGGCGGCCCGCGCCTCGTGCACAGCCGCGAGATGAAGGTCCTCGAGCGCTTCAGCGACCTCGGCCAGGAGGGTCACACCCTGGCGATGCTGCTGCTGCGCCTCGGCCGCGGCCGGCTCGGCCAGTAGGACCCGGCCGGCTCTGCCGGTAGGACCGGAGCCCACCGCTACTGCAGGGCGATGTACTTGGTCTCCAGGTACTCCTCGATGCCCTCGCTGCCGCCCTCGCGTCCGAACCCGGAGGACTTGACGCCCCCGAACGGCGCGGCGGCGTCGGAGATCACTCCCCTGTTCACGCCGACCATCCCGGTCTCGAGCGCCTCCGCCACCCGCAGCGCCCGATCCAGGCTCTGCGTGTAGATGTAGGCGGCCAGCCCGTATTCGGTGTCGTTGGCGGCGGCGATGCCCTCCTCCTCGGTGTCGAACCCGGCGATCGCGGCGACCGGACCGAACACCTCTTCGCGCAGGATTCGGGCCTCGACGGGCACGTCCGCCAGCACCGTCGCCGGGTAGAAGTAGCCGGGCCCGGCCGGCGCCTGACCGCCGAGTCGCACCTGCGCCCCCACCGCGATCGCGTCCCGCACCAGCTCGCTGACGGTGTCGAGCTGGGCGGGGTTGATCAGGGGTCCGAGCTTCGAATCCGGGTCGGTGCCCGGCCCGAGGGTCATCGATCGCATCCGCTCGGTCAGCCTGGCACTGAACTCCTCGCGGACGGAGTTCTGCACGTGGAACCGGTTCGCCGCGGTGCAGGCCTCGCCGCCGTTGCGCAGCTTGGCCAGCATCGCCCCGTCCACCGCGGCGTCCAGATCGGCGTCCTCGAACACGACGAAGGGCGCGTTCCCGCCGAGCTCCATCGAGGTGCGCAGCAGCCCCTTCGCGGACTGCTCGATCAGCTTGCGCCCGACTCCGGTGGACCCGGTGAAGGTGAGCTTGCGCAGCCGCGGATCGTCGATCAGCGGCCCGGTCAGCGCGCCCGCGTTCGAGGTCGGCAGCACCGACAGCACGCCGTCGGGCAGCCCGGCGTCGGCGATGAGCTGTCCGAGCAACAGCATGGTCAGCGGCGTCTCGGCGGCGGGCTTGGCGATCATCGTGCAGCCTGCGGCGAGGGCGGGCCCGATCTTGCGGGTCCCCATCGCCAGCGGGAAGTTCCACGGGGTGATCGCCAGGCACGGCCCGACCGGGGCCTTGCCTACCAGGATCCGGCCGGTGCCCGCGGGCGCGTGGGTGTAGCGGCCGGCGATCCGCACCGCCTCCTCGCTGAACCAACGGAAGAATTCGGCGCCGTAGGCCACCTCGCCCTTGCTCTCGGCCAGCACCTTGCCCATCTCCAGCGTCATCAACAGGGCGAAGTCGTCGGCGCGGGCGGTGATCGCCTCGAACACGGCCCGCAGGATCTCGCCGCGCTTGCGCGCCGGGGTGGCCGCCCACTCGCGCTGGGCGGCCGCCGCCGCGTCGAGAGCAAGCAGGCCGTCGGCTGGGCTGGCGTCCGCAACCTCGGTGAGGGGCTCGCCGGTCGCGGGGTTGACCACCGTGAACGTCGCGCCGCCGGCCGCGTCCACCTGTTTGCCGCCGATCCAGAGCTTCGTGGGAATCGACTCGATCAGAGTTCGCTCGTCCATGGCTCCATACTGCCCGCCCGCGCGACTATTGGAAGGCCCCGTCGAGTGTGCAGATCCCGTTGCGTCGGCCGAGTGGTCCCGACCGTAGGTGCACACTCGGCGAACCGCCGGACACGATCGATCAAGGAGCACCCGCACCGGGAAGCGCTGAGCGCCGCAGGTTCTCCCCCACTAGTCTCGACGTATGAGTCTCGACATCACCGCCACGGCCGCCTGGCAGGAGCTTCGCGCGCACCACGACGAGGTCGGGACGCGGCACCTGCGCGAGATCTTCGCCGAGGACCCCAAGCGCGGCAGCGAGCTCACGGTGACGGCAGGCGATCTCTACATCGACTACAGCAAGCACCGGGTCGAACGCGAGACCCTGCGATTGCTGATCGAACTGGCCCGCGCGGCCGGGGTCGAGGAGCGCAGGGACGCGATGTTCCGGGGCGAGCACATCAACACCTCCGAGGACCGCGCCGTACTGCACACGGCGCTGCGACTGCCCGCCGACGCGGCCCTTGTGGTCGACGGCCAGGACGTGGTCGCCGACGTCCACGAGGTGCTCGAACGGATGGGGCGCTTCACCGATCGGCTGCGCTCGGGCGAATGGCGTGGGGCAACCGGCGAGCGCATCACCACCGTGGTCAACATCGGCATCGGCGGATCCGATCTGGGCCCGGTGATGGCGTACCGGGCGCTGCGGCACTACGCGGAGGCCGGCATCGCGGCCCGGTTCGTCTCCAACATCGATCCCGCCGATCTGGTGAGCAAGCTGGCCGGTCTCGACCCGGCGACCACGCTGTTCATCGTCGCCTCGAAGACCTTCTCCACCCTCGAGACCCTCACCAACGCAACGGCGGCCAGGCGCTGGCTCACCGCGGCGCTCGGCGAGGACGCCGTCGCCAAGCATTTCGTCGCCGTGTCCACCCACGCCGAGCGGGTGTCCGAGTTCGGCATCGACACCGACAACATGTTCGGCTTCTGGGACTGGGTCGGCGGACGCTATTCCGTGGACTCGGCCATCGGGCTGTCGCTGATGTGTGTGATCGGCAAGGAAGGATTCGGCGAGTTCCTCGAGGGCTTCCACACCATCGACCGGCATTTCGCGACCGCCCCGCTCGAGAGCAACGCGCCGGTGCTACTCGGCCTCATCGGACTCTGGTACTCGAGCTTCTTCGACTCGGATTCACGTGCGGTGCTGCCCTACTCGAACGATCTCGGCCGGTTCGCGGCCTACCTGCAGCAGCTCACCATGGAGTCGAACGGCAAGTCGGTGCGCGCCGACGGGTCCCCCGTGACCACCCCGACCGGGGAGATCTTCTGGGGCGAGCCGGGCACCAACGGCCAGCACGCGTTCTACCAGTTGCTGCACCAGGGCACGAGGCTCTCCCCCGCCGACTTCATCGGATTCGCCGAGCCAACCGATGATCTGCCGACGCTCGACGGCACCGGCAGCATGCACGACATCCTGATGAGCAATCTGTTCGCGCAGACCAAGGTCCTGGCGTTCGGAAAGACCGCGGAGGAGATCGCGGCGGAGGGCACCGCACCGGAACTGGTGCCGCACAAGGTGATGCCCGGCAACCGGCCGTCGACGACGATCCTCGCGCCCCGGATCACCCCCTCGGTGCTCGGCCAGCTGATCGCGCTGTACGAGCACCAGGTCTTCGTCGAGGGTGTCGTGTTCGGCATCGATTCCTTCGACCAGTGGGGCGTCGAACTGGGCAAGACCCAGGCACTCGAACTCGGCCCGATCCTCACCAACCCCGAAGCCCCTGCGGAGCAAGCCGATTCGTCCACCGACACCCTGGTGCGGTGGTACCGCAGCAGGAGGGGACGCGCGGTCTGAGTTTCGCCCGGCCTCACCTAGGCGACGTGACCGTGGGGCAGCAGGTGCGTCCACGCGTCGGTGATGCGCACCGTGCCCCGTCGGTACGCGACGCGGGCGGCGAGTTCGTTCTCGTCGAGCCAGCGCAGCGCGGCCACTCCCCGGCTCACGGCAGCGGCGGCCGCCGCGTAGGCCCACAGACTGTCCTCGGTGATCACGGTGACACCGTCCAGTCCGCCGTCGGCGTCCCACTCCGCCAGGACCGCGGAACGTGCTGAGGACAGCGCCTTCCCGGTGAGCACCTCGATCGGCGCGCCCGCCCCGATCTCCACCTGCCATCCGCCGATGGGGCAGTGCCCTGCGGTCGAGATGGTGTCACCGATCCGGACCAGGACTCCGCACTCGAGTGTGCCCGCGGCGGTTTGGGCCACCCGATCCGCGATGCCCGCCTTCGCGGTGTCGGTGAGGTCGAGGTAGACCCCGAACGGGGCGAAAACCGTGTCACCGTCCAGTCGAATGTCCTCGAACGTGCTCTCGGGATGAATGGGAGGCACCCGGCACGGGTCCGCCGCGTCACGGGAGACCGGGTCGACGGCGCCACCGGTCATCCGGGCCGCCCACAGCGCCGCCCGGATCAGCGCGGTGAGGCGTCGGCTGATCTTGACCGGCATGCCCTGGGAGAGGTTGACGGCATGGATCTCGGCATCGCCACGGGTGAGGTCGCAGGCCGCGCGGACCTCATCGAGCGTGGCCGCGGCGATGTCGGCCGCAGCGCCGAGCGCGGCCCCCTCGGTCACCTGGATTTCCACCTCACTACCCCAGGTGTGCCACTGCATGCTCGGAACCATGATGGTGCTCCACGGATGGGCCGCCGATGTGGCGGGTCTGCTGAAACCAGTATGCGCCAGGTTTCTGAGCTGGGATTGAGCGATTTTTCCTGCCGCCGCGATCGAATTGGCCCAAGTCCTGGATTTGCATGCGACTCGCGGTTACAGTTACCTGAACATCGAGACACCGCGGCCGGAACGCCGCACCGAAGAGACGATGCCGTGCGCGATCGCCTCAGCAACGACAGCGACAGCGGGAGTAGCCATGACACTGACGACAGCGACCGATCGATCCGATCAGGCCCGGTACGACGAGTCCCTGACGATGCTGTCGGAAGCCTCGGTGCACAAGCACTTCGATCCCTTCGAGGACATCGACTGGGATTCCCCCGAGTTCGCGGTGATCCCGAACGATCCCCGGTGGGTCCTCCAGAAGGAGAGCGACCCCCTCGGCAGCCATCCGTGGTACCAGGCGCTGCCCCTGGAGAAGCAGATCGAGATCGGCATGTGGCGGCAGGCCAATGTCGCCAAGGTCGGCCTGCAGTTCGAGAACATCCTGATCCGCGGGATGATGCAGTACGTGTTCTCGCTGGAGAACGGCTCCCCGGAGGCCCGCTACTGCACCCACGAGACCATCGAGGAGTGCAACCACACCCTGATGTTCCAGGAGATGGTCAACCGGATCGGCAAGGACACCCCCGGCATGGGGCCGCTGATGCGCTTCGTCTCGCCGTTCCTCCCGCTGGCCGGCTCGACGCTGCCGGTGATCTTCTTCATGGGCGTCCTCGCGGGCGAGGAGCCGATCGACCACATCCAGAAGGCCGTGCTGCGCGAGGACGGCGTCATCCACCCGATCATGAAGGGTGTCATGGCGATTCATGTCGCCGAGGAGGCCAGGCACATCTCCTTCGCACACCAGTTCCTGCGTCGGCGCGTCCCGAAGATGTCGAAGGTGGGGCGGTTCTTCGCCTCGCTCGCGATGCCGATCATCATGCGCATCCTGTGCGACGTCATCGTCATCCCGCCGAAGCAGTTCTGGCGCGAGTTCGACATCCCGAAGCAGGTCAAGAAGGACCTGTTCTGGGGCACCCCCGAGGCGCGCCAGACCCTGCGTGACTACTTCGCGGACGTGCGGATGCTGGCCACCGACAGCGGGCTGATGAATCCCGCGTCGCGCCTGGTCTGGAAGGGCCTGAAGATCGACGGCAAGAGCTCGCGCTACCGCAGCGAGCCGGTCCGCAGCGCCGCCTGACCAGACCCCCAGATCGGAAGCCGTTTCGCGATGCCCCATGTCGTCACCCAATCCTGCTGCAGCGACGCGTCCTGCGTGTACGCCTGCCCCGTCAACTGCATCCACCCGACGCCGGACGAGCCCGACTTCCTGACAGCGGAGATGCTGCACATCGACCCGGCCTCGTGCGTCGACTGCGGTGCCTGCATCTCCGCGTGCCCGGTGGACGCGATCGTCCCGCACTCGAAGCTCACGGAGTCCCAGCAGCCGTTCCTGACGATCAACGCGGACTTCTACAAGGAGCCGCGCCCCCGGCCGGTCCTGGCGCCCGTGGTGCCCGCGCCCGAAGTCCGCCGCGACCGGGGTCCGCTGCGGGTGGCGATCGTCGGGGCGGGCCCGGCCGCGATGTACGCCGCCGACGAGCTGCTCACCCAGCCCGGGGTGCAGGTCAACGTCTTCGACCGACTTCCTGTGCCGCACGGCCTGGTCCGCGCGGGTGTCGCACCCGATCACCAGAAGACCAAGCAGGTCTCCCGGTTGTACGACAAGATCGCCGCCCAGCCGGGATTCGAGTACTTCCTGAACGTGGAGATCGGCGAACACCTGACCCACGACGAACTGCTCGCGCATCACCACGCCGTGATCTACGCGGTCGGCGCCTCGACCGACCGCGGCCTCGAGATCCCCGGCGAGGACCTTCCCGGCTCGACCTCCGCGACGAACCTGGTGGCCTGGTACAACGGCCATCCCGACCACGCCGACGATCGCTTCGACCTGTCCCACCGACGGGCCGTGATCATCGGAAACGGCAATGTCGCGCTCGATGTCGCGCGGATACTGACCGCGGACCCCGACCGCCTGGCCGCCACCGACATCGCCCCCACCGCCCTCGAGGCGCTGCGCGGCAGCCGGATCGAGGAGGTCGTGATCGTCGCGCGCCGCGGAATCGCCCAGTCCGCCTTCACGGTTCCCGAGTTCACCGGCCTTCTCGACGCCCCCGCCGCCGACGTGGTTGTCCGCCCCGACGAGATGGTGCTCGACCCGATCACCGAGCGCCTCGCCAGCGACGGCGAGCTCTCGCACGCAGTGGCGCAGAAGCTGGCGCTGCTCCGGTCCGCCCGCCGCGAGGGCGAGCCGGGTCAGGATCGGCGGCGGATCTCGCTGCGGTACCTGTTGTCCCCGACCGCGATCAGCGGCGACGACCGGGTCACCGGCGTCGAGTTCGCCCGCAACGCGCTGACCGTCGGGGAGGACGGCAGCGTGCGGGTCGAACCGACCGGCGAGACGGAACGACTCGAGGCCGGACTCCTCCTCACCTCGATCGGCTATCGCGGGGTGCCGATCGCGGGGGTGCCGTTCGATCATTCGGCCGGAGTGATCCCCAATACCGACGGACGTGTCCTCGACGGCCCGGGCGGATCCGTGCTCGCGGGCGCGTACGCCACCGGCTGGATCAAGCGCGGGCCGACCGGGTTCATCGGCACGAACAAGTCCTGCGCACAGGAGACCGTGACCCGGCTCGTCGACGATTTCAACTCGGGTCGGCTGCGCGAGCCCAGGTCGAACGCGACCGCGCTGAACCGACTGGTGCGGGAGCGGCAGTCTGCGGTGATCGACCGCGAGGGCTGGAAGCTGATCGACGAAGCCGAACGCAGCCGCGGCACCGAACGGGGCCGCATCCGCGAGAAGATCACCGACCAGGCCGAGCTCGCGCTCATCGCAGGGGCGGCGGGACGGGGCACCGAGACGTCCGTGCTCGGGCGGCTCCGTCGGCGCCGCTAGTCTCCGGGCCCGGACAGTGGACACGGAACCGGCCTATGGTGGATCGCGGAACCCGCAGTCCCCTAGGAGTGGAGTTCACTGATGAGCGAACAGGACATCCTCGCGAGCATCCGCCGACTCGTCGACACCGAGCACCAACTGCGCGCGAAGACCGAGGCGGGCGACCTCGATCCCGAGCAGGAGCAGAAGCAGCTCGCCGCCATCGAGGAGACCCTCGACCAGTGCTGGGACCTGTTGCGCCAGCGCCGGGCCCGCATAGACGCCGGCCTCCCGCCGGACGAGGTGCCGGTCAGCCCCGCAGGCCAGGTCGAGGGCTACCTGCAGTAGCCACCGGCCCCGCAGCGATCACAGGAACCGGCCGGTCAGCCGCTGCGGCAGGACGCGCAACGCCAGGTCGATCGGACGCCACGGCCAGCCGGGGACGACGGCCCGCCGCGGCTCCCGCTCGATCGCCTTCACCATCGAACGCACGCCGGTGACGGTGTCCGCCATCAGCGGTGTCTTGGCCACCTTCTCGTTGATCGGGGTCCGGATGTAGCCGGGCAGGATGGTGGTGACGGCGATCGGGCTGCGCGAGAGTTCCGCGGCGAGCCCCTCCCCGATCGCGGACACCGCCGCCTTGCTCGCCGAGTAGGCGGTCTGCGCCTTCGGCAGGCCGCGCACCGCGCTCATCGAGGACACCAGCACCAGATGGCCTGCGCCGCGGGCGCGGAACAACTCCATCGCGGCCTCCGCCTGGGCGAGCGCACCGAGGAAGTTCGTCTGCGCGGTCTCCAGATTCGCCTCGGGCTTGCCGGTGCCGATCGGCGCACCCTTGCCGAGCCCGGCGTTGACGACGATCCGATCGAGCCCGCCGAGCTCCTCGTCGAGTTCGCCGAACACGCGGGACACCGCGCGGTGATCGTTGACGTCGAGGGTCCGGGCCGCGACCCTGATCGACGGGTGCGCGGCGAGCAGTTCCGCGCGCAGTTCCTCGAGCCGATCGAGGCGGCGGGCACACAGCGCGAGAACGCGCCCCTTGGAAGCGAACTGGCGCGCCATCTCCGCGCCCAGCCCGGAACTGGCGCCGGTGATCAGGATCGTGGTTCGCGTCTTCGCCGTGGAGGTCACAGCGGACGAGCCTAGCGCCGCGTCGGGGTCATCGCCGGGTGCGCACGTGCGCCCGCTCCCCCTGCGGCCCGAACAGGCTCAGGATCTCAGCGGGCTCGGGACCGGGGTTGCCGAACCAGTGCGGGACGCGGGTGTCGAACTCCGCCACCTCGCCCGGCATCAGGGTCACGTCGTGCTCGCCGAGCACCATCCGCACCCGACCGGACAGGACGTAGAGCCACTCGTAGCCCTCGTGCGTCAGCAGCCGGGGCTCCACGGACGGAGTGCCCGGCGGGAAGACGTGTTTGAAGGCCTGGATCCCGCCCGGCCTGCGGGTCAGCGGGATGATCGTGACGCCGTTGCGGCTGATCGGGCGGGGGTGGATCCGCGGGTCGCCGGTCGCGGGCGCGTCGACGAGTTCGTCGAGGGGCAACTGGTGCGCGCGGGCCAGCGGGAGCAGCAATTCGAGGGTCGGCCTGCGCTGCCCGGATTCGAGCCGCGAGAGGGTGCTCACCGAGATCCCGGTGCTCTCGGCGAGCTGCGCCAGCGTCGCGCCCCGCTGCTTGCGAATCGACCGCAGCCGCGGTCCGACCGCGTCGAGGACGTCGTCGAGGGCGTGCGGGTCGTCGGCCATGCACCCATTTTGCCACTTTCGCAACACAGCTTGCGGGATTCGTCCCTCGGGACGGAGAGTGCGAGGACGAGGCGAACGAAACGGAGGAGACGACGGTGGAGAAGAAGTACGACGTGGTGATCGTCGGCGGCGGTGCGGCCGGGCTCAGCGGGGCGGTGGCGCTGGCCCGCGCGCGGCGCTCGGTACTGGTGATCGATGCGGGCGAGCCCCGCAACGCTCCCGCGGCACACGCGCACAACTACCTGACCCGCGAGGGCACTCCGCCCGCCGAGCTGCTGGCGGCCGGCCGGGCCGAGGCCCAGGGGTACGGCGCCGATTTCGTCAGCGGCACCGTGTCCTCGGCCCGGGCGGCGGACGGAGAGGGCTTCCGCGTGGAACTCGCCGACGGCGCGGGCGTGTCGGCCCGCAGGCTGCTGGTGGCCACGGGCCTGGTGGACGAACTGCCGGACGTGCCTGGCGTCGCCGAGCGCTGGGGTCGCGAGGTGCTGCACTGCCCGTACTGCCACGGCTGGGAGGTCCGCGACCGGGCGATCGGGATCCTGGCCACCGGCCCGATGGCCGCGCACCAGGCGCTGATGTGGCGGCAGTGGAGCGCGGACATCACCGTGTTCCTGCACACCGCGGCCGAGCCCGGCGCCGAGGAGCTCGAGCAGTTCGACGCCCGCGGCATCGTGGTCGTCCGCGGCGAGGTCGCCTGCCTGGAGGTCGACGACGACCGGTTCACCGGGGTCCGCATGCGCACCGGCGAGCTCGTGTCGCGCGACGCGATCGTGGTCGCCCCGCGCTTCGAGGCCCGTGCCGGATTCCTGGGCGAACTCGGCCTCGAGCCCACCGAGCAGGAGATGGCCGGGCACGTGATCGGCAGCTACATCGCCGCCGATCCGATGGGCGCCACCGCGGTCAAGGGGGTCTGGGCGGCGGGCAACGTCTCCGACCTCAAGGCCCAGGTGATCGTGGCGGCCGCTGCGGGGCTGAACGCGGGCGCGGCCATCAATGCCGATCTCATCGCGGAGGACACCCGTCTCGCGGTGACCGCCCACGCGCACTCGGAGGACCCGGCGCCGGGTGGCCCGATGAACGGATTCGACGAGCGGGCCTGGGAGGAGCGATACCGCTCGAGGTCCGGGGTCTGGAGCGGTAGCCCGAACCCCCACCTCGTCACCGAGGCCGCCGAGCTGACGCCGGGTACCGCACTCGACGTCGGCGCGGGCGAGGGGGCCGACGCACATTGGCTGGCCGAACGCGGCTGGCGGGTGACCGCGGTGGACTTCTCGACCACGGCGCTGGAGCGGGCGGCCGCACGCGCCGAGGCCCTCGGCGCGGACGTGGTGCACCGGCTGAACTGGGTGCACGCCGATCTGACCGCCGAGCCGGTCGAGGGCCGCTTCGACCTCGTCACCGCACACTTCATGCACCTGCCGGAGCCGCAGCGCACGGTCCTGTACGCCCGGCTGGCGGCGGCCGTCGCGCCGGGCGGGAGCCTGCTCATCGTCGGGCACCACCCGTCCGACCTGCAGACCACCGTGCCGCGGCCGCCGGTGCCGGAGCTGTTCTTCACCGCGGAGGAGCTCGCTGGCTCGCTCGACCCCGACAAGTGGGACATCGTCGCGGCCGAGGCCAGGGCACGCACGACGACGGATCCCGACGGCCGCGAGGTCACCATCCACGACGCGGTCCTGCGCGCCCGCAGGCGCCCCTGACCCGTCGCCCACCGGGCCACTATCCGGCGGTCACTCCCGCTCAGCTGCGGCGGCCATCGCGGCCACCGCTGCACCGACCTCGGCCTCGATGGTCGCCCTGTCGAGGCCGAGGCCGGTGAGCACACCCGAGCCGTCCTCGAGTTCGAGTAGGGCGAGCAGGATGTGCTCGGTGCCGATGTAGTTGTGCCCCAATCGGAGTGCCGCCCGAAAGGTGAGCTCGAGCGCCTTCTTGGCCTGCGCGTCGAACGGGATGAGTTCAGGCAACTCCCCGGCAGGCGCGGGCAGGGACGCCGTCGCGGCGGCACGGGCCGCATCGAGCGTGACGCCCTGCGCGACGATCTGCGCCGCACCGATGCCCTCGGGCTCGGTGAGCAGACCGAGCACCAGGTGCGCGGGACAGATCTGGCCGTTTCCCGCGGCGCGGGCCTCGTTCTGCGCCGCCATCACCACGTTCTTGGCCCGGGGGGTGAACCGGCTGAAGCCCTGACTCGGATCCAGGTCCGGCGATTCGCCCTTCGGCACGAAGCGCTTCTGCGCGGCCTGCTTGCTGACGCCCATGCTGGCGCCGATGTCCTTCCAGGACGCCCCGGACCGGCGAGCCTGGTCGACGAAGTGACCGATCAGGTGGTCGGCCACCTCCCCGAGGTGGTCGGCCGCGATGACCGCGTCGGACAGCTGGTCGAGCGCATCGGTGTGCGCCTTCTTGATTCCCTCGATCAGGTCGTCGAGGCGGACGGGGTTCGTCATCTTCGTCGGATTCGCCATGCGTCAACCCTAGGTTGACAACCTTCGGTCGTCAACCCTCGGTTGACGATCCGTTCACCACACGCGACGTGGTGTCGACGCCGCCCGCGGCCGCGATGTGCTTCGCGGTGTCCACGTAGTGCCGCATCCGCGAGATCTTCCCCGTCCCGTCGAAGGACCACAGATGCAACTCCTCGTCGCGGTAGTGGCCCCCACCAGGAACCACGGCGTCGATGCTGATCTCCGCGGCCACCTGGCTCTCGCCCGCCATGATCGACAGGACCGCGAACTCGCCGATGTCGAATCCGCCCACGATCCCGAAGAACTCGGCCGCGCCCTCGCGGCCGCCCCGCCGACGCAGCCACGGCACGTCGGCGCGTTGCGCGAAGTTGTCGGCCCAGTCCTCCCAGCGCACGTCCTCGGCGAGCATGCCGAGGACCGCACGGATGTCGCCACGCGCGAACGCGGCGTAGAGGGCGCCGACCGTCGCCGCATGGTCAGCGGCGGCGGCGCCGGGTTCGGTGCTCATAGCGCCCCTCCTGCCCGAGGGTGTCTCTCGAACGAAAAATCCCACCTTGGAGTATCGGCCGGTCGAAATGCGCAGCGCAAGCATTGCGGAACCGTGATGCGCCGCCCCGCGAATGTCTCGCCCGCCGCCGCTGACCGCTCTACGGTGGGAACCATGGCCACATCGACGGACGAATACGACGTCATCGTGATCGGCGGTGGGCCGGCGGGCGAGAACGCCGCCGCCTATGCCATCGCAGGTTCGGATCGGAGCGCCGCGATCATCGAACACGAACTGCTGGGCGGCGAATGCTCCTACTGGGCCTGCATGCCCAGCAAGGCCCTGCTGCGGCCGGCCGAGGTGCTGGGGGCGGCCCGCGCCATGCCCGGCGTCCGCGAGACCATCGGCGAGGCGACGCTGGACCGCCGCGCTGTGTTCGCCCGTCGCGACGAATTCACCAGTCACCACGACGATTCCGGCCAGCGGAAGTGGGCCGCGTCGGTGGGCGTCGACGTGATCCACGGGTCCGCCGCCCTCACCGGCGAACGCACCGTCGAACTCTCGACCGGCGGCCACGGCGATCCCCCGACCCGGACGTTGCGGGCGCGGCACGCGGTGGTGCTCGCCACCGGCACCCTCGCCTCGATACCGCCCGTGCCCGGGCTGCGCGAGGCGCTGCCGTGGATCTCCCGGGACGCCACCAACCTTCGGGAGGTGCCCGAGCGGGTCGCCATCATCGGTGGCGGGGTGGTCGCCACCGAATGCGCGACGTGGCTGCTGGCCCTCGGGGTACGCGAGCTGACCGTGATCGTCCGCGGATCGGCGCTGCTCGCGTCCGCCGAGCCGTTCGCGGGCGACCTCGTCGCCGAGTCCCTGCGGGCGTCGGGTGCCAGCGTGCTGTTCGGCACCAGCCCCGGCGCCGTGCGCCGCGAGCAGCCGCGCGACACCGGCGTCGGCCGGATCCACGGCGGACAGGTGACCATCACCCTCGACGGCCGGGAACGGGGCGAGATCACCGTCGACGAGGTGATCGTCGCGGCCGGACGGCACCCCGCCACCTCCGGTCTCGGCCTCGCCTCGGTGGGGCTGACGGACGGGCGCACGCCCACCGACGACCATCTCGCCGTCGTGGGCGTGCCCGGCGGATGGCTCTACGCGGTCGGCGACGTCAACGGCCGCGCTGCGCTCACGCACATGGGCAAGTACCAGGGCCGGGTGTGCGGCGACGTGATCTCCGCGCGGGCGGAGGGCCGGGCGCTGGACGGGGCGAGGTTCACCGCGAGCGCGGACCACGCCCAGGTGCCACAGGTGGTGTTCACCTCCCCCGAGGTCGCGTCCGTCGGCCGCACCGAACGCGCAGCCCGCGCGGACGGCATCGATGTCGAGACCGTCGAGGTCGACATCGCGGTGGCCGGATCATCGCTGGCGCGAGACGATTTCGCCGGTCGGGCGAAGCTGGTGATCGATCGCGGCACCGACATCCTTGTTGGCGCGACGTTCGTGGGAACAGAGGTGGCGGAGTTGGTCCACGCGGCCACCGTCGCGGTGGTCGGCGCGGTGCCGATGGAGTCACTGTGGCACGCAGTGCCGTCGTACCCGACGGTCAGCGAGGTATGGCTGCGGCTGCTCGAGGCCCGGCGTGGCTGACCCGTTGACCGTCTCCACCGACGCGGGTCCGGTCCGCGGCCGGGAACACGACGGGCTCAGGTCCTGGCGCGCGATCCCCTACGCCGCACCACCGGTGGGCGACCTCCGGCTGCGGGCCCCGCGGCCTGTCGCGCCGTGGCCAGGGGTGCGCGACGCGCTGGACTTCGGCCCGGCCGCTCCCCAGTCCGGGCGAGCCGAGCGGCTCGGGACCCGCACCGACGAGGACTGCCTGACCATGAACGTGCTCGCGCCCGCCGCGCGGAGTTCCGCCCCGCGGCCCGTGATGGTGTTCATCCACGGCGGCGCGTACAGCGGCGGATCCACGGCCACCGGGCTCTACCGGGGCGACACGCTGGTCCGGCGTGGCGACATCGTGTACGTGTCGCTGAACTACCGGCTCGGCACGCTCGGCTATCTCGACTTCAGCGAATACTCCACCCCCGAGCGAACTTTCGATTCCAACCTCGGTCTGCGCGATCAACTCGCGGCGCTGCGGTGGGTGCGCAGCAACATCGCCGCGTTCGGCGGCGATCCGGACAACGTCACGCTGTTCGGGGAATCCTCCGGAGCCAACGCGGTGACCACCCTGATGTGCGTGCCCGCGGCCGAGGGCCTGTTCGCCCGCGCCATCGCGCAGAGCCCGCCCGCCGCCTCCGCGTACGGACCCGGCCGCGCCAAGGCCTGGGCGGCCGAGTTTCTCGAGATCCTGGGCGCCGCCGACGACCCGGCCCTCGCGCTCGCCACCGCCGACCCCGACGCCCTGGTCCGCGCGGGCGACGCCCTCACAGCGCGCGGCGCCGACGAGGCGCCCGGCACCAGGGCGTTCGCCCCGCTCGTCGACGGCGACCTCCTGCCGCGACACCCACTCGATGCATTCGCCGAGGGCCTCGCGCATGCCGTCCCGCTGATCATCGGCACCAATGCCCGTGAGGGCACGATGTTCCCGCGGTTCCTCGACATCATCCCCACCGACCCGGTCCGGATCGAGAAGATGTTCTCCGAGACGGACCCCGAGCTCAAGGCCCGCATCCTGGCTGCCTACCCGGGCTACCCGGATCGCCGGGCCGCCGTGCGGATCGGCGGTGACGCCACCTTCTGGGAGCCGTCGATCCTGGTCGCGCAGGCCCACACGGCCACCGCACCGACCTTCGGCTATCGCTACGACTTCGCCCCGCGGCTGCTGAACGTCGCCGGCTTCGGCGCCACCCACGCGACCGAACTGCTCGCGGTGTTCGGGGCAGGCGAGGCGATGCTCGGCCGGGCGGCCACCGCGCTGGGCGGGCGCCGTGGGCTGCGGGAGGCCACGGCCATCATGCAGTCGCACTGGTTGCATTTCGCGCGGTACGGGGCGCCCCGGTCCACCTGGCCCGCCTACACCCTGGCGCGGCGCGAGACGCTGATCGTCGACACCACCGCGCGGATCGAGAACGACCCGCAGGGCGACCTGCGCCGGGCCTGGATCGGGTACCGGCACCGGCGCTGAGGGGGCCGCGAACCTATTTCAGCAACCTCGACAGTCGCCGGTCGGCGAGGATCTTGCCGCCGGTCTGGCAGGTCGCGCAGTACTGAAATGACCGCTCCGCGAAGGACACCTCCCGGACGGTGTCGCCGCACACCGGGCAGGGCATCCCGGTCCTGGCGTGCACCCGCAACCCGGAGCGCTTCTCACCCTTGAGCCGCGCGGCGTCCTGGCCCACCGAGCGGTCAACGGCGTCGGTCAGCTCCGCCCGCATCGCCGCGTGCAGGGTGGCCACCTCCTCCGCGGTCAGCTTGTTCGCGGTGGCGAACGGCGACAGCTTGGCCAGGTGCAGGATCTCGTCGGAATACGCGTTGCCGATCCCGGCCAGCACGGACTGGTCGGTGAGCACGGTCTTGATCCGCTGCGAGCTCTTGCCCAGCAGCTCGACGAAGGCCGGCTCGGTGATGTCGAGCGCGTCGGGTCCGAGCTTCGCGATCCCCGGCACCTCGGCGGGGGTGCGCACCACCCAGACCGCGAGCCGCTTCTTGGTGCCCGCCTCGGTGAGGTCGAAGGCGGGCGTCCCGCCGTCGGGGGTGAACAGGTGCACCCGCAACGCCAGCGGGCTCTTGCCGCCTGGCTTCGGCGGCGTCGCGCTCGGGTTGTCGGCCCAGCGCAGCCAGCCTGCTCGGGACAGGTGGGTGATCAGCCACAGCCCGTCCTCGTCGCCGCACCGGATCCCCAGGTGCTTGCCGAACCGGGCGGCTCCGACCACGTCCTTGCCCTGCAGGTCGGTGATCGGCGGGTCGAACGTCTTGAGCACGCTCAGCGCCGCGATGTCGATCCGGCCCACCACGGAGCCGACGGCATGCGTGCGCAGGAACTGTGCCAGGGCCTCTACCTCGGGCAGTTCGGGCATGAGACCAGGGTAGGCGGGTACGCCGCCCGTGCGCGCGATTAACCCCGGCGGGGGTGAAAATCGCTCACAGTCGCAGCAGGTAGGTGTCCATGATCCAGCCCTTGCGCTCGCGCAGCTCGGCCCGCACCCGGACGATCTCGGCCTCGACCTCGCGCAGATTCCCGGAGATCAGCACCTCGTCCTCGGTGCCCAGGTACGCGCCCCACCAGATCTGCACGTCGTCGCCGGGCACCTCGGTGAAGCTGCAGTCGGCGTCGAGCATCACCACCGCGTCCCGCACGCCCTCGGGCAGGCCGTCGCGCAGGCGTCGGCCGGTCGTGATGTGGACGGGCTCGCCGATCCGGTTCAGCACGATGCGGTGCTGCGCCGCCAGCGACTGCACGCTCGTGACGCCGGGGATCACCGAGTACTCGAACGTCTCGATGCCCCGCGCGAGCACCCGCTCGACAATCCGCAGGGTGCTGTCGTAGAGCGACGGATCGCCCCACACCAGGATCGCGCCGACGCCCTCGACGGCGCCGAACTGCTCCTCGAAGATCGCGGCCCGCCGGTCGTGCCAGTCGTCGACCACGGTGCCGTAGTCCGCGGGGGTCCGGTCCCGGGGCGGGTCCACGATGTCGACGATCCGGTATTCGCCGCGCATGTGCTCGTCCAGGATCCCGGTGCGCAGGTCGACGAGGTCCTGCTTCTCGGCACCCTTGCCGATGACGAAGAACACCTCGGCGCGGTTCATCGCCTTGATCGCCTGCACGGTCACCTGGTCGGGGTCGCCGGCGCCGATGCCGATCACGAGGAGTTCACGCATGACGGCAGGCTATCGCCCGTGAGTCTTTCCGGTCCCCCCGCGGGCCGAAAGGACTCACGGGTGGCGGAGCCGCCTAAACTGGCGGCCGTGCACACGCCCTACGAAGACCTGCTGCGACTCGTCATGGAGACCGGTACCCCGAAGGCGGACCGCACCGGCACCGGCACCCGCAGCGTGTTCGGGCACCAGATGCGGTTCGACCTGTCCGAGGGCTTCCCGCTGATCACCACCAAGAAGGTGCACCTCAAGTCCATCGTCTACGAGCTGCTCTGGTTCCTGCGCGGCGAGTCGAACGTGAAGTGGCTGCAGGACCGCGGCGTCACGATCTGGGACGAGTGGGCCTCCCCCGAGGGCGAGCTCGGCCCGGTGTACGGCGTGCAGTGGCGGAACTGGCCCACGCCCAGCGGCGAGCACATCGACCAGATCGCCCAGGTCATCGAGACCCTCACGACCGATCCCGACTCACGGCGGATGATCGTCTCGGCGTGGAACGTGGGCGAGATCCCGCAGATGGCGCTCGCGCCGTGCCACGCCTTCTTCCAGTTCTACGTCGCCGACGGCAGGCTCAGCTGCCAGCTGTACCAGCGCAGCGCGGACCTGTTCCTCGGCGTGCCGTTCAACATCGCCAGCTATGCGTTGCTCACCCACATGGTCGCCGCGCAGACCGGGCTCGAGGTGGGCGAGTTCATCTGGACCGGCGGCGACTGCCACATCTACGACAACCACGTGGACCAGGTGACCGAGCAGCTCGGCCGCGAGCCGTACGAGTACCCCAAGCTCGTGCTCGCGCCCCGCGATTCCATCTTCGACTACGAGTTCGAGGACGTCGAGATCGTCGGCTACCGCCATCACCCCGCCATCAAGGCACCGGTGGCGATCTAGTGCTCGGACTGATCTGGGCGCAGAACCCGGCAGGCGTCATCGGCCGCGACGGCGCGATCCCGTGGCGGATTCCCGAGGACATGGCCTACTTCAAGGACGTCACCTCGGGACACCCCGTGGTGATGGGCCGAAAGACCTGGGACTCGTTGCCACCCAGGTTCCGGCCGCTCACGGACAGGCGCAACATCGTGGTGACACGCGACCCGGACTGGCGGGCCGAGGGCGCCGAGGCCGCGCACTCGGTCGAGTCCGCCATCGCCCTGGCCGGACCCGGCGAGACCTGGGTGATGGGCGGCGGTGAGATCTACACCGCGGCAATGCCGTTCGCCGACCGACTGTTCGTGACCGAGGTAGACCTGGACACCGAGGGCGACGCCTACGCGCCGAGGATCGGCGAGGAATGGACGCCCGCGACGACCGGCGACTGGCTGGCCTCGGAGCGGGACGGACTGCGGTTCCGGTTCCGCACCTACATCCGTGGCTGATCGGTTCCGTCACTAACGCCCTATGGGTGCGGTGGTGCGTCATAATCCAAGGGCAGGTCATTCTCCAAGCCCGAGGAGAGGCGCTTCATGGACAAGAAGTCATTGACAGCCGTCGCCCGGCAGCAGCTCAAGCTCGCCGCCGCGGCCACCAGCGGGCGCAGCTCGCAGACCATCTACGGGGGCCATCAGCGCAGTCTCCGGCAGACGGTCGTCGGACTGAGCGCGGGCGAAGTGATGGCCGAGCACGACAGCCCCGGCGAGGCCACCCTGCTGGTACTCAGCGGCAAGCTCGCCCTGATCAGCGGCGAGGACTCCTGGAAGGGCTCGACCGGCGACATGCTGGTCATCCCGGCGGCCCGGCACAGCGTCGAGGCACTCGAGGACGTCGCGTTCCTGCTGACGGTGGCCGTGCCCAAGTAGCGGCAAGGCCGAGCGGGAATCACCCCGCGCCGCGCACCAACTCCGGATCCGGCGCGGGGATGAACGCGATCGACAGCAGCGAGCTGACGAACTCGCGCAGCGACTGCTCCTTCGCGGTGTCCACGATGCCCTCGGTGACGATCAGCGACCCGATGATCCGAAAGGCCCACTCGGAGATCGCCTTCGGGCTGACCTCCGCGAGCTGCTCGGGGGTGAACAGGCGCTGAAAGTGCGGGGTGAGCAGGTTCGCACCGAGCTCGACGAACGGCTTGGCCTGCACCGTGAACCACGGCAGCACCACCTGCGGATCGTCGCGCAGGCCCTTCTGCAGTAGCGGGTGCGCACGCGCGTACTGCACGGCGAACACGATCGCGTCGACGAACCCGACCCGCAGGTCCCGCTCTTGCCCACGCAACACGGGATCGAGCACGACGAAGAATTGGGTGATCTCCCGCTGGAACAAGGCGCCGAAGATCGCGTCCTGGTCGCCGACGTACTTGTAGACGGTGGGCCGCGACAGCCCCGCGCGTTGCGCGATGGCCGCGTGCAGCCGGGAGGTGAACCCCAGTTCGATGACGCACTCCTTGGCCGCGTCCAGGATCTGCTCCCGGATAGCGTCCGGATCCACTGGTCTCACTGAAGGCCTCACCGGCCGATTCTATGGCGCGGCCGCCCCGGTCGACGCCGACGCCCGGAACCCCAAAAGAATGTTAATTCGGTTCACAGGTATCTATTGACCTCACCCGTCGAGCGGTTTACGTTTTTACAGAGAACGGAAACATGCACGCGAAATCCCCGGCACCACACAGTGATCAGTCACGGAGGACAGCCATGTCGCAGGCCGCCACACCGCTCGACCGGGAGACGGTCGCGGATCGACTGCTCAAGGGCTCGGTCAAGCGCTCCTACGCACCCGTCGTGGACATCGACTGGGACGCACCGCTCGAGGAGGACAAGTACTTCCTGCCCCCGCACGTGCTGTCCCTGTACGGGACGCCACTGTGGGAATCGATGACCGAGGCGCAGCGGATCGAGCTCTCCCGGCAAGAATCCGCGAACATCCTCAGCGTCGGAATCTGGTTCGAGAACATCCTCAACCAGGCCCTGCTGCGGGCGTTGCTGCACAACGACCCGGCCTCGCTGCACACCCGGTACGTGCTCACCGAGATGGGCGACGAGTGCAGGCACATGACCATGTTCGGCCGGGCGATCGAGCGGATGGGCGCCAAGCCGTATCAGCTCCGACGACACCAGGCCCTGGTGGTGAACCTCCTGCCCAAGACGTTCCGCGGCACCATGCTGTGGGTGGCCGCCCTGATCGGCGAGGAGATCTTCGACGCAACCCAGCGCCGCGTACTCGATGACCCGCAACTGCAGCCGATGATCTCGCGACTGATGAAGATTCACGTCACCGAGGAATCGCGGCACATCCGCTTCGCCCGCGAGGGCGTGCGCCGCCGGGTGGCGCAGAGTCATCGGATCGAGCAGCTGTGGGTCGGCACGGTGCAGGGCATCGGCGGTCCGCTGTTCCAGCGGTTGTTCACCAACCCGGTGATGTACTCGCGGGCTGGGCTCGACCCCAAGGAGGCCCGCAGGCAGGCGCTGGTGAACCCCTACTTCCGGGAGAACCAGCGCCGCGGCTTCGAATCGCTGGCCGCGTTCCTGGAGGAGAACGGCCTGATGCGGGCGAGTTCCCGGGCGATGTGGCGGCGCGGCGGTTTCCTGTGATGCCCGAGACCGGGGTCCTGATCGTCGGCGCCGGATCCGCGGGACGGGGCATCGCACGCACGCTCGAGGACTCCGGGCGACACGGCCACGTCGTCCTCGACCTGTCCGGCCTGCCGGAGCCGGTCTCCTGCGACTTCGACGAGGCGACCGACCGGTGGCGGGTGCGGACCGAGTCGGGCGAGGTCCATCGCCCGCGGATCCTGGTGGCCGGTCCAGGGACCACAGCCCCGATCGCCGGCCGGGGCGGGGCGAGCCTCGAGGACGCCCTGCGCGGTGAGCAGGCGGCCTATCTCGGCATTGCGCACACCGGCTTCCCCAACCTCTTCCTCGTCACCGGCACGCACGCCGCGGACGAGGGCGGTCACATCCGCACCTGCCTGACGATGATGACGGCCGAGGAGGCGACCCGGATCGAGGTGCGCGCGGGGGCCCAGCGCGAGTTCAACCGGATCCTCCACCGCACGCCCGCCCGGTCGCTGTGGAGGCCGAGACCGGCGGCCGCGCGCGGACCCCAGCGGAGCGCCTTCGAACTCAGCAATATCGACGAACGCGAGGAGGACAACGCCTACGCCGGGTCTGCGGCGCTGACGACCGACGAGGTGACCCTGTCGGTGCAGGTGCATCTGAGCGGGCATTTCGAACCCCTTGACGGGAACTACCACTGGTACGGCCGGATCGCGGGCGACGGACTGACCGAGCTCAAGCAGCGGGGCCGATCCGCGATGCACCTCACCATCCCCGGCGGACCCGAGACGGCCGCGACGCTGGACGAACAGGACCCATGGGGCAACTACCGGATCACCGGAGTCGGTGCTCCCCCGTTCCCGCTCGAGCCGGTCGAGGTCGTGGAGGTCCGTCCTCAGCAGGGCGCGGGGGGCACGCTCTGCTCGAAGCGGAACACGTTCTCCGGGTCATAGGCGGCCTTGATCTGCCGCAGGCGGTCGCGGTTGGGCCCGTAGTAGTCGCGCTCCCAGTCCGATGCGGCGGCGTTGGGCACGTTGACGTATGCGCCGTCGCTGTACGGGCGCAGCGCGCGCCAGAAGCCGGCCGCCCAGCCCAGTGCCTTCGAGTTCAGCTCGGGATCGTGCCAGGCCGCGCCCGGCTCGCAGTAGAACAATGCGTCGCGGTGCGGGAACGCCGACCCGCCCGCCGGGGCGTGCCGCACGGCACCACCGAAGCTCGAGCAGAAGAAATTGCTCGGCGCGCTGGGGGTGTCGGCCATGTAACGGATGACCAGATCGATCGCCTCGTCGGGGAACGGACGGGTGACGAAGTGGGAGTAGAACTTCCAGTTGGGCACGTCGTCCGGACCCCGGTCGACGCTGCCGTACACCGCGGGCCACGCGTCCTCCATGACGGTCACCTCGGGGTCGCCGATCGTCAGCAGCGAGCTCAGCTGGTCGGTCAGCTCCCGGCGCGAGCCGTCGTAGAGCAACGCGGAGAGCTCGATCGCGGTGGAATCCACCTCGAGCGCGCTGGTCAGCCGCTCGTCGGCGACCGGCGCGTCCCGCTGCCACGTGCGCAGCAGCGCGCCCAGCTCGCCGTGCCCGGTCCACCTGGCGATCAGGAAGGTGACATCGGACAGCTCGCGCAGCCTCAACGTGTAGGACGTGGCGATCCCGAAGTTGCCGCCACCCCCGCCGCGGCACGCCCAGAGCAGGTCGGAATTGGTGCTCGCGGTGGCCTCGACAATCTTCGCCGAGCGCGCGCCGTCGGCCACCACGATCTCGGCGGCGAGCAGGCTGTCGCTGGCCATTCCCATTCTGCGGGTGAGCAATCCGAAGCCGCCGCCGAGGATCACGCCGCCGAGGCCGACACCGCCCTCGGAGCCGGTCGGGATGACATACCCTCGCTGCCCGAGCGCCGCGACCGCCTCCGCCTGGGTGAGCCCCGTCCCGACGGTCGCCGTGCGCGCGGCCTCGTCGATCTCGACGTCCTTCATCCGGCTGACGTCGACGACCAGGCCGCCGTCGAGCGAGGACCATCCCTCGAGGCTGTGGCGCCCGCTGCGGGCGCGCAGGGCGATACCCTCCTCCCTGGCCCACTCGACCGCATTGGCCACCTCGTGCGCGTCGCAGCAGAACACGATCGCCTCGGGATAGCGGGAGTACAGGCGGTTCCAGCCGATCCGCGCCGCCTCGTAGCCCGGATCGCCCGGACGCACCACCTCACCCGTCAGCCTGGCGATAGCACCCACTCGGTCACCTCCGGTCAATGCTCGTAGACGCTGATGTCCCCCGGCTCGGTCTCGAGCACCTCGCGGTCGAAGAACCACATGGCGAGGAAGAACAGCCCGCCCAGGACGAGCAGGCCCCCCACGATCAGGACGGGGACGAACGCCTCCCCCGGGGATATCAGCACGAACAGCACGACAGCCATCCACACCAGCGCCCCGACCGCGACGGGTAGTTCGAACCGCCCGAGGTTGAATCCGCCCTCCTTGCGGTCCAACCGCCTGCGCACCGCAAGGTAGAGGACAACCGTCGCCGTGTAGACGATGGCCGTGAGGAGCGTCCCCGCCACGATCAGCTTCAGCAGCGCATCGCCCGGCAGCGCGACCATCAGGACGACCCCGATGACGAGGATCAGGATCGTCGCCTGGACCGGAGTCTTCGTCCGCGGGTTGATTCGCCGCATCTGCCGGTACGCGGGGAACCGGGAGTCGCGCGCCATCGCGAAGACGATCCGCGAACACGCGGCCATCGTCACCATCCCGGCGGCGAAGAAGGCGAACATGATCGCGACCAGGAGTGTTCGCTCCACCACGGGACCGAGCTGATCGCGCATGATCGCGGCGACCGGCGACTCGCTCCTGCTGATCCGGGGGATGTCGTCGATCGCGACGGTGAGTGCGATCACGAACACCAATCCCAGCGCCCCCGCTGCCACGACCGATCCCACGATCGCGCGCGGGACGCTACGAAACGGGTCCTTGGCCTCCTCGGCCAGGTTCGCCGCGGCATCGAAGCCGACGAGCGTGGCCAGGCCCATGATCATCGCGGCCATCAACCCGCCGCCGACAGCGAAATAGTCGGGTGCGTTCTCGGTGACTCCGCGCGAGGTGAGGTTGCTCGCCCCGCCGTCGCCCGTGATCAGGACGGCGACGATGAGCGCAATCGCCAGCACCACGACGATCACCAGCTCGAGCCCCACCGCGCTCGCGTTGATCATGGCGACGATTCGCGTCGAGAACACGACGAGCAATGCCTGGATGAGCATCATCACCAGCGTGATCACGCGCGCGGTGTCTTCGTCCGGCGCCATGCCGAAGAGCGGCATGAAGGCCTGGCTGGCAAGGGCATTGTCGGTGGCCACGACACCGAACGACAGATAGCAGACGGTCAGCCACCCGAACCCCCAGCCGATCTTCGGGTTGGCCAGGCGGGAGGCCCATTGATAGGTGGAGCCACTGAGCGGGATTCGGGCCGCGAACTGCGCATACACCAAGGCCACCAGGATCTGCCCGACCACCGCCAGCACCCAGAGCCAGATCCCGACCGGCCCCGAATTCTGCAGCACGTCGTCGTAGGTCCCGAAGATGCCGACCGCCACCGAGATGAAGGCGAACGAGATAGCGAACACCTGAAAGGAACCGAGCGTCCGCTTCAGTTCCTGGTGGTAGCCACCACTCTCGACAGAACTCTCGGCGTCCACCGCGCCTGCCGCAGCTTCGACCATCTCGGCCACCCCACCTTCCGTCGGAAACCCGCGGGAGCTGTCGTGACAGGTCTCCGGGAGGTCAGAAGCGAGACCGGTCCGTTTCATCGTCCTCCGATGGGGTACGGATGTCAGCGTTGGTTCGGGCTCCTAAACACTCTGGTCCGGTACGCGATAGCGTCGAGGTCATGACCGATCTGTTCGAACGCGAGGGCGTGAGCGGCGTTCTCCATCGGCCCGCCGGGGATCCGGTCGGTGCCCTTCTGCTCGCACACGGCGCAGGTGGTAACCGCGACGCCAAGATGCTGCAGCGGGCGGCAACGGAATTCGCGGGGCACGGACTGCTCGTGCTCCGCTACGACCTGCCGTTCCGCCAGCGCAGGCCGAAAGGACCGCCGAGCCCGTCCACCGCGGGCGGCGATCGCGAGGGCATCGCGGCAGCCGCGGCCGCGGTGCGCGAACTCTGCTCGGGCCCAATCATTCTCGGCGGACACTCCTACGGTGGCCGGCAGTCCACGATGTTGGCGGCGGAGCATCCCGAATCCTGCGACGGACTGATGCTGTTCTCGTATCCGCTGCACCCGCCGGGAAAGCCGGAGAAGGCGAGGACCGCCCACCTGCCGGACCTGCGCGTTCCGTGCGTTTTCGTGCACGGCACCCGGGACCCGTTCGGGACCCCGGAGGAGATGCGCGCCGCCCTCGAGCTGGTGCCGACGCCGACGCGACTGGTGCTGGTCGAGGGCACCGGCCACGACCTCGCCCCTGACAAGAGCGCGGCTGCTCCGCTTGCGGTCGAGGCCGCCGCCGACCTGTTCTGCTTCTGAGCTGACCTAGCGACCCATCGCCCACCCGAGCGAGGCACCGAGCAGGGCCCGGCTGTGCGGCGCGAACGGCCACGCCGGGTCCGCGAGGCGTCGCCGCAGGCTCGCCTCGGTCCACCACCCGCCGTCGGCAATCTCCTTGTCCTGTTGCCGAATCGGCCCGTCGTACTGCCCCTCGAACGCGTGGAGGTGGCACCGCAGCGGTCGCCCCGCCCAGCTCCCGTCCCAGGAGATGCGCGCCATCGGCGATGGCCTGACGCCGGTGACCCCAAGCTCCTCCCCCAGCTCGCGGCGGGCGGTCTGCTCGGGACTCTCCCCCGGGTCGACCCCACCGCCCGCGATGCAGTCGTGCAATCCCGCGAACACCTCCTTGCTGTGCGAGCGGCGGTGCACGTAGATCCACCTGCCGTCGAGGGACCTCAGCAGGACCCCGCGCTGGCCAGCCACAGTCCTTCCGCGAACACCTTTGACCTGGGCGCGGTACCGATCTCGCGGCCCGCGTCGTCGAAGATCGCCAGCTCCTCGTCCCTGGACCGCAGTTCGGTGCGCTCACTCATGCGCGGGATCACCCGCCTCGGCCGAGGGCCGGGCGAGCAGTCGCGCCGCGGCGGCCGCGATCCGCTCCGCCGTGAGCCCGTGCTGGGCCAGCAGGTCCCCGCGCCCGCCGTGATCGATGAAGGCGCGCGGGAGGCCGAGTGACAGAACGGGCGTCGGCACGTCTACGTCGGCGCAGGCCTCCACGAGAAGTGCCCCCATCCCCCCCGGAGCGGGCGGCATCCTCGACCGTGACGACGACGCGGTGACGCGCGGCCAGCTCGATCAGGGCCTGGCTGATCGGGGTGATCCAGCGCGGATCCACCACCGTGGTTTCGATCCCGGAGCCGTGCAGGAGTGCCGCGGCGGCGAGGCACGGTCCGGCCATAGCTCCGGCGGCGACCAGCAGCACCTCCGGCGATGTGGTCCCGGACGAGTACACGATGTCCAGACCGTCCACCCGGGCGATCGCCGGGATATCGCTCCCCGCAGTCGCTTTCGGATAGCGGATCACCGTCGGCCCACCATCGTCGGCGACGGCCTCGTCGAGGAGCTCGCGCAGGGAGGCGGGATCACGCGGCGCCGCGACGCGCAGCCCCGGCACCACGCTCAGGATCCCGGTGTCCCACATGCCGTGGTGGGAGGCGCCGTCGGGACCGGTGATGCCTGCCCGGTCCAGCACGAAGGTGACCGGCTGCCGCTGCAGCGCGACGTCCATCAGCACCTGGTCGAAGGCCCGGTTGAGGAAGGTGGCGTAGAGGCACACCACGGGGTGCAGTCCTCCAATCGCCAGGCCCGCGGCCGAGCACACGGCATGCTGTTCGGCGATTCCCACGTCGAAGACCCGATCGGGGAACGTCCGGGCGAAGGGGCCGAGGCCGACCGGGTTCGTCATCGCAGCGGTCACGCAGACCACGTCGGGACGGCGCTCGCCGATCCGCACGATCTCGTCGCCGAAACATCTGTCCACGTCGGCTTCCCCGGCGCCGCGGCACCCGTCGCGGGGTCGAGCACCCCGATGCCGTGCATCCGATCGGCGGCGTCGGTTTCCGCGGGACCATAGCCTTTGCCCTTGGCCGTGACAACGTGCACGAGGACCGGTCGACCCAGCGAGCAGGCGTGGTCGAACGCGGACTCGAGGGCCGCGACGTCGTGGCCGTCGACGGGCCCGATGTAGGCGAGACCGAGGTGCTCGAACACGGTGTTCGCGACCCACCGGGGAGCAGGCGACGGCCCGGCGGCGGAGGCGTCCTCGGGGCGGGTTCTCCGCAATGCGGCCAGGTGCGCCGCCAGGCCCCCGATCGTGGCGTCATAGGAGCGGCCGTTGTCGTTGAGCACCACCACCACGGGCCTTCCCGATCCCGGGACGGACAGGTTGTTGAGTCCTTCCCAGGCGAGTCCGCCGGTCATCCCGCCGTCCCCGATCACCGCGACGACCCGGCGCCCCTCCTCGCCCCGCAGCTAGAACGCCTTGGCCAGTCCGTCGGCGTAGGAGAGCGCGGTCGACGCGTGGGAGTTCTCCACCGTGTCGTGCGGGGACTCACCCCGGCTCGGGTAGCCGGACAGTCCGCCCGCCTGGCGCAGCCCGCCGAAGTCGGCACCGCGGCCGGTCAGGATCTTGTGGACGTAGGTCTGGTGTCCGGTGTCGAAGATCAGGACGTCGCGCGGCGAGTCGAAGGCCCGGTGCAGGGCGACCGTCAGCTCGACGACCCCGAGGTTCCCACCGAGATGCCCGCCGGTGGCGCACACCCTCTGGATCAGGAAGTCCCGGATCTGCGTGCAGAGCTCGGCGACCTCATCGGGATCGAGGCCCCGGATGTCAGCGGGACCGGTGAGCTTCGCGAGCAACGGCCATGCACCGAGATCACCCGCATCCACCGCGGTGTCCCGGGCTAGCGCCGACGCGCCGGCCGACAAGCCGACGACGGCCACCTCAGCGGCCCAGCCTCGAATCCCGGTCTCGTAGGAGCGCTCCGGACAGAACAGAACTGGTGGTCACGGCAACGCCCCCTGAATCGAAGTGTTCTCACATTTCCTTCAGTACGCATGTGCTCACTAACTGCCTGCCCACACCCCCGACAGGCGGCCGACTCACCAACGGCCTGGCACGACCCTATTTCAGAGTTTCGCCGATCGCACACCTATCGCACGGGACCCGATCGTCCGGGTCGCACAGCCGGTCCACGAAATCATTTGATCTTCAACATCTTCTGTCGGTTCGGCCTGGTCCCGGCGCGCTCGATGCAGCAAAATCGACACCATGACCGAACCCGAGATCGTCATCGAGACCACCATCGCGGCCGAGCCGGAACGCGTGTGGCGGGCGTTGCGCGATCCCGCCCTCATCCGGCGCTGGCACGGCTGGGAGTACGAAGGTCCAGGCGGCCTCGATGACGAGATCCGCGAGATCTACATCGACGGCGCCGACGCGGATGCCGAGGCGTTGACGCTGACGTTCCAGGGCGGCGACCGGTTTGCCCTGAGGCCCGCCGTCGAGGGCACCGTCGTACGGATCACCCGCCCCGCCAAGGGTTCCCACCCGGAGTGGGACGACTGGTACGAGGACGTCACCGAGGGGTGGACGACGTTCCTCCAGCAACTGAAGTTCGGGCTGGAGCGGCACGATCTCGCCGAACGGCACACCCTGTACCTCGACGGCCCGACCTCGGGGGCCACCGCGATGGAACTGCTGGGCGTGGCGGGGATCACCGGACCGCCCGGCTCCGCGTACACCGCCCTCGTCGCGACCGGCGATGCCCTCAGCGGCACGGTGTGGTTCCGCTCGCCCAAGCAGCTCGGGCTGACCGTCGACGCCCTCGGCCCTGGGCTCCTGATCCTCGCGATCCAGCCGCAGAACGAGCAGCGCCCCGGCGGCGGCGCCCAGATCATCCTGAGCGGCTACGGCCGGGGCGCCGAGGAGTTCGAGTCCCTCGCGGACCGGTGGACCCACTGGTGGGACACCAGGGAGAGTCCCGGGACCTGCTGCTAGCCCATCACCATGCCCATGCTCGGCATCCAGATGGTGCTCTTGACGACGTCCTCCGGCTTCGGGCCGACCTTGTGCCAGAGCGAACCGTAGACCGCGCCGACGACCATGCCCTTGCCGACGTTCAGCGGGGCGGTGGAGATGACGGTGGGGACGACCTTGTTGTTCTGATCGAGCCGGGTGATACCGCTCGTTCCGTTGGCCAGGCTGTACCAGACCACGTTCAGCTCGGCGCCCGTCTGGTTGTCGGCGATGTTCCCCGGTCCGCCGAAGAAGCCGAAGCGGAACTCGTTGTTCGTGTTGGTGGCCACCCCCGAGCCGTAGAGCTGGCCGAGGACCTCGCCGCCCTGTCCGGTGTCGGAGTAGGCGGGCACCGGGAAGATCTGCCCTGGCAGGGTGAGGACGGGCTTGCCGAGCCCCTTCGCCACGTCCTGCGGCGAGGCGATGAGCCGCTCGATCGCCGCCTCCGCGTCGGCGTTGCCCGCGGCGGCGGCGCGCAGCCCGGAGGCGGCCGCGCCGGGGTCGGCGGGCTGGGCTGTGGGTGCGGCGGTGGCCGTCCCGGTGAACAGAGCGGTCGCGGCTGCTGCGGACGTGAGGGCCACGGCAATCCGGCGGCGGACGGTGAATCGCTGCTTCATTGAGGCTCCTTTACCGAAGGGTTAGCTATCAAAAGCATCGGAACCGGTCTGTTTCCGTTACAGCGACTACGCTGCCGCTCATGGTCGAACTTCCAGCCGACGGCCTGAATGCCCTGCTCAGCGACGTCCACGAACGACTGAGTGAGGTCGTCACGTCGCCCGAGAAACTGCGCGATCTGCTCCGCGCGACCCTCGTGGTGGGGGCGGGGCTCGAGCTCGACCCCACCCTGCAGCGGATCGTGCAGGCGGCCACTCAGCTCCTCGGCGCCCGGTACGGCGCACTCGGGGTCCGGGCACCCGGCGGCGGGCTGTCGGAGTTCGTCTACGAGGGGATCGACGCGGGCGAACGCGCGACGATGGGACATCTGCCCGAGGGCCGTGGGCTACTCGGACTGCTCATCGACGACCCCCGGCCCGTTCGCATCCGCGAACTCGACCGGCACGCGGCCTCGGTCGGGTTCCCGCCGAACCACCCGCCGATGAGCAGCTTCCTCGGCGTCCCGATCATCGTCAGGGGCCGGGCGTTCGGCAGCATCTACCTCACAGAGAAACGGGACGCGCCGGAGTTCACCGACGAGGACGAGGTGATCCTCACCGTGCTCGCCGAGTCCGCCGCGCTCGCCGTCGACAACGCGCGGCTGTTCGAGGAGTCCCGCACCAGGGAACGCTGGCTGCGCGCGGTGGCGGCAATCAACTCGAGCCTGCTGATCGGCGGATCCGTCCCGGAGACCCTCGACCTGCTGGTGCGGCGGGTCCGGGAGCTGACCTCGGCGGAGTCGGTCACGCTGCTCGATGCCTCGTCCGGCATGGCGATCGTCGCGGCCACCACCGACCACCCGCGCGACAACCTGGTGGCGGACCTCGCGGGCTCGCCGGTCGAGGAGGCGCTCCGGACCGGCCGGGCCCAGCTCACCGAGCCCGGCTCGGGCTCGGGCCCGGCGGCGGTCCTCCCCGTGTCCGGGCCGCAGCACATCGAGGGCGCGCTGGTGGTGGCCCTTGGAGCGGGCGCGCACCCCTGGAAGCCCGACGAGCTCAGCAGGCTGGCCTCGATGGCGGACCTGGCCGCGGTCGCGCTGGAGTTCGCGCACCGGCAGCGTCAGCAACGACTGCTCGACGTACTCGCCGACCGCGACCGCATCGCCAGGGACCTGCACGACAACGTCATCCAGCGCCTGTTCGCCACCGGCATGAGCCTGCAGAGCATCGCCCTGCCCGCGCCCGACGGCGAGGTGCTGGCCAGGTCGGTCGAGCAGCTCGACCGGACCGTGCGGGAGATCCGCACCACCATCTTCGACCTACAGACCGGCGACACCGCCACCCCTGCGAGTCTGCGCAGGCGGCTGCTCGATGTGATCGGCGAGGTCACCCCGCAGTCCGCGATCACCCCCACGGTCCAGTTCTCGGGGCCGATCGACACCCTGGTCCCGGCGCCGGTCCACCCACACGCCGAGGCGGTGCTGCGGGAGGGACTGAGCAACGCCCGGCGGCATGCGAGTGCCTCGTCGATAGCCGTATCCATCACCGCCGCAGAAGAATTCACGATCGCGATCACCGATGACGGGGTCGGCATGTCCGGCGACGAGCCACGCAGTGGACTTGCCAACCTGGACCGTCGCGCGGCCACCTGCGCCGGGCGGTGTGAGGTGACCGCGGCCGTCGGCGGCGGAACCGTCCTGACCTGGCGGGTACCGATGGGCGCGGCGGGCTAGCGGTCCCGTCCCGGCCGGCCCCGCAGCTCGGTGGCCAGCACCGCGGCCTGGGTCCGGCGCTGCATACCGAGCTTCGCGAGAATCCTGGACACGTAGTTCTTCACCGTCTTCTCGGCCAGGAACAGGCGCCCGCCGATCTCCCGGTTCGTCAGCCCCTCACCGATGAGCTCGAACACGGCCCGCTCCTGCTCCGACAGCCCGGACACCGCGGCGCCCTGATCGCGTTGGGCGCGGATCCGGCCCAGCACCGCCGCTGTGGCGTCGGCGTCGATCAGGGAGACGCCCGCCCCGACCGTCCGGATGGCCGCGACCAGATCCGTGCCGAGGATCTGCTTGAGCAGGTACCCCGAGGCACCCGCCATCACCGCGTCGAACAGCGCCTCGTCGTCCGAGTAGGAGGTGAGCATCAGGCAGCGCAGGTCCGGCTGCGCCGAGCGCAGGTCCCGGCACAGCTCGACGCCGCTGCCGTCGGGCAACCGCACGTCGAGGACCGCGACGTCGACCTCCGCCTTCGGCACCGCCACCAGCGCCTCACCCACCGAGGCCGCCTCGCCGACGACGGTGAAGTCGGGGACACCCGCGAGCAGGTCGACCAGACCGCGGCGGACGATCTCGTGGTCGTCGACCAGGAAGATCCGCATGCTCATGGCACCGATCCCAGCACATCGGGGACCTTCGGCCCTAGCCCGGTCCGCCCGGCCCCGGGAATCCTTGACGCGGACCACCGGCACTGCGAATGGGGATCGACCGTGACCCGCGAACTGACCGAGCTCGAATTGCTGCACGAATTGGAGGCCGTGGCCGAGGAGAACATGCATCGACACCTGTCGATGACCAAGGACTGGCACCCGCACGACTACGTGCCGTGGGACGACGGGCGGAACTTCGCCGCGCTGGGTGGGATCGACTGGGACCCCGGCCAGTCCACCCTCAGCGACACCGCCAAGGCGGCGATGATCACGAACCTGCTCACCGAGGACAACCTGCCCTCGTACCACCGCGAGATCGCCGAGCACTTCTCCCTCGACGGGGCCTGGGGCACCTGGGTGGGCCGGTGGACGGCGGAGGAGAACAAGCACTCGATCGTCATGCGGGACTACCTGGTGGTCACAAGGGGCGTCGACCCGGTGGCGCTGGAGAACGCCCGGATGGCCCACATGACCAACGGATTCGCGCCAGGCGGGAACGCAGGACTGCTCGATTCGGTTTCGTACGTGACATTCCAGGAGCTGGCGACCCGGGTCTCGCACCGCAACACCGGCAAGGCCTGCGGTGACCCGATCGCGGACCGCATGCTCGCCCGCGTCGCGGCCGACGAGAACCTGCACATGATGTTCTATCGCAACATCTGCGGGGCCGCGCTCGATGTGTCCCCCGATCAGACCATCCGCGCGATCACCAAGGTGCTGACCAACTTCCAGATGCCCGGATCCGGCATGCCCGGCTTCCGCCGCAATGCGGTGCTGATCGCGAAGGGCGGCATCTACGACCTCCGCCAGCACCTCGACGACGTGGTCATGCCCGTGCTCCGCACCTGGAAGATCTTCGAGCGCAACGACTTCACCGCGGAGGGCGAGGAACAGCGCGAACAGCTGGAGCGGTTCCTCGTCGGTCTGCAGGCCGACGCGGAGCGATTCGAGGATGCCCGCGATCGTGCGCTCGCGCGCGCGGCCGCCCGCGACGAGGGGAAGGAGTCCGTGCGATGAGCGAGACGTCGGCGATGTTCGATGCGGTGCTGGAGATGGCCGCGGCCGCCAAGCGCGGCAACATCATGCGGTGGACGGAGGCGAAGACCACCCAGCACCAGTCGGAGGGTCTCGCGTTCATGAACTCGGTGCTGCTCGGCGTGCTCATCGAGAACGACGCCGTCCGTCGCGGGGTGCACCCCGCCGACGCGTGGGCCCAGCTGCGCGCGGGCGGTCTGGCGGACTTCGGCTGAAGCCCCGACCGCCCGCGGCCGGCGGCTAGGCCTTGTCCGTCGGGCGGACGATGAGCACCGGGCAGTCCGCGGTGCGCATCAGCGCGTTGCTGGTCGAGCCGAGCAGCATGCCCTTGAAACCGCCGCGGCCGTGGCTGCCGACCACCAGCAACTGCGCGCGCTCGGCGTACTCGCTGAGCACCCGCACCGGGCGATCCCTCGCCACGACCCGCTGCACGGAGACGTCGGGGTAGCGCTCGGTCCAGCCGGCGAGCCGCTCGGACAACACCGCCTCCTCGAACGACTGGATCCCGCTCCAGTGCGGGTCGTCGGCGGTCGCGCCCAGCGAGGGCTGGACCGACACATCGCTCCAGACGTGCACCGCGACCAGCGTGGCGTGCCGGGCCGCGGCCTCCTCGAACGCGACCGCGACGGCCGCCTCACTCACCGCCGAGCCGTCGACCCCGACGACGACGGGGCCCTCGGTCGGCGGCCTGCCGTCGAGGGTGCGGCCGCGGACGACCGCGACCGGGGCCGTCGAGTGCGAGGACACCGCGACGGTGACCGACCCCATCAGCGCTCCGGTGAACTCCCCGAGACCACGCGACCCGAGCACGATCATGGTCGCGCCGTCCGAGTACTGCAGCAGCGTGTCCGCGATCTGCCCCTCGTGCAGCTTTGTGCTGATGTCGACGGACGCGAGACCGTCCACGGCCTGCGCGGCGAGCACCGCAGCGGAGTCCAGGTGGGCGCGGCCCGCGTTCATGAGGTCGTCTCCGTAGCCCCTTGCGAGGTACGGCTCGGAGTAGTAGTACGCAGGGACGTGCACCACCGACACGAGGACCAGCGGCGTCTTCCTCATCGCCGCGGTGCGTGCAGCCCATGCCACCGCCGCCGTCGAGGATTCCGATCCGTCCACACCCACCACGATGGGCTTTCCTGCGCTCATGGTTCTCCCTTCACGATCACGATTGGTCTGCCCGGACCATTGTCCTGAATTTGCCTGCGCCCTGTCAGGGTCGAAGGTCACTCTTGCGGACCGATCGCTGTTGCGCTGGTCACCCGGCCGACGGGATCACGATTTCCTGGACCGCCCATTTGTTCCCGTCGGGATCGCTGAAGTACACGAAGTTGCCCCACGGCTGGCGGTCGATCGGGCTGATGTCGATGCCGCGGCTCTTGAACTCGCGCTCGGCTTCCTCGATGTCCTTGACCACCACCTGCATGCCGACGACCGAGCCGGGCTCGGCATCGGTGACGCCCTTGCCGATGCAGATCGAGCAGGCCGACCCGGGCGGCGTGAGCTGGACGAAGCGGAGGTCCTCGTTGACGGTGTGATCGTGGTCCGCGTTGAAGCCGAGCCGGACGTAGAACTCCTTGGCGCGGTCGATGTCGGTGACGGGGATCGCGACCAGTTCGAGCTTGATGTCCATGACCTGTCCTTCGTTTCGAATTGACTGAGCGACCCATCGAGTGTCGCGCGAATCGCGGTCAGGAACGGTCCTCATTCGTTTTCGACCCGGGCGTTTCGCAAATGTTCAGTGGTGACCACGCGCGGCGTCCGATGGCGGCGATGGCGGTTGCACCGGCAGCTGACCCGGTTCGACCACCACGAACTGCCCCATCAGCCCGTTGTCCTCGTGCCGGAGCAGGTGGCAATGGAACATGTACGGGGTCGACGGATCGGAGAAGTCGGTGAACCGCATCAACAGCCGCAGGGTCCGCCCTGGCGGCAGATAGACGGTGTCCTTCGGCCCGGTCAGCGCGGGATCGTCGGTGTCAAGAACCTGGAACTGCACGTCGTGGACGTGGAAGTTGTGCACTCCCCCGCTCACGTTGCGCACCTCCCAGACCTCCGTCGTCCCGATGGTGACCACCTCGTCGATCCGTCCCATGTCCATCGACTTCCCGTTGATCTGCGTCGAGCTGGTCAGGTCGAACTTTCGGGTCACGCTCGGCACCCCCAGATCGGCTTGCGCGGCAAGCGAACTCGGGACGTCGGCATTCGACTCGAGCCGGTCGGCCGCGCGCAGTTGCAGGATGTCCATGGTGTCCGACCCGCCTGCGAACCGGGTGCCCCAGAAGTCGGCGCCGAGGTCGGGCGGGGTACTGCGCAACACCGGCGAGGTGCCCGCCGGAACGGCGACCACGATCTCCGCTCGTTCACCGGGCGAGAGCTGAAGGCTGGTCATCTCAACGGGTTTCGGCAACAGACCGCCGTCGGTGCCGATGAGCGAGAACCCGAGACCGGTGTCGAACCCGAACCGGTACACCCGCGCGTTGGACGCGTTGAGCAACCGCAGCCGCACCCGCTCGGTGGTGACGTCGAGGTAGGGTCCTGGGGTGCCGTTGACGAGCACCTCGTCGCCGAGCACCCCGGTGTCGCTGAACATCGCCGCACCGTCGTCGAGTCGGTCCCCGTCGAACTTCTTGTCCTGCACGATCACCGGGACGTCGTCGATGCCGTATCGGTCCGGCAGTACGGGCCCGGCCGGGTCGTCGATGAGGAACATGCCCGCGACGCCGCGGTAGACGTGCTCGGTGGTCGCCCCGTGCAGGTGCGGGTGGTACCAGAGCGTGGCCGCGGGCTGATCGACCGTCCACTGCGGTGACCAGGTGGTGCCGGGCTCGACCATCTGATGCGGCCCGCCGTCCATGGCCGCGGGCAGGTGCATGCCGTGCCAGTGCAGCGTGCTGGCCTCGTCCAGGCCGTTTCGCACGTTCATCCGGACCGGCTCGCCACGCTCCGCGCGCACCGTCGGGCCGAGGTAGGAGCCGTTCACGCCCCAGGTCTCGGTGCCGCGGCCGTGCCCGAGGTCGGTGGTGCCGCTGCGCAGTTCGAGATCGAACTCCCTGGTCCCGTCCGCGGCGGTCGTGGACGCGGCGAGCGGCGGGATCGCGAGCGGGCGGTCGAACCGCACCTGACCGGCGGTGTCAACCCGGGCGCTCTGCCACGCGTAGACGACACCGCCCGCCACGACACCGATCACGATGGCGGCGGCGGCGAACAGGCCACCGATCACCCGCAGCCACCGAACGCGTGTTTTCTCCATGCCACCGATGCTCGCCGGTCCGCCGTGCCGACACATCCAGGAAGGCACCCAGATTCGCACCCCGAGAAACCCCGAGTGGAGCCGACCTCAGCCCCGCTCGGCGTCGCCGAGGTAGTCGGTCAGGCGGCCCGCCCGTCGACCCGCCAGGAAGGCCGTGCCCCGGATCGCCGCGAACCAGGCGAGCACCGACACCACGCTCGCCGACACCACGAACCCGACCCGTCCGTCCGCAGTCAGCACCGCCCCGACGTCGAACGGCGGCAGCAGGTGGAACATCAACAGGGGCACCGCGAGGACCACCACGATCGCGGCCGGGAACACCCCATACGGCAGCACCACCAGGATCAGCCAGCGCGCGACGACCGACCGGAACCGGTGCCGGTTCGCCCACCGCCAACGCAGGGAACGCTGATGATAGGGGAAGACGACGCCGACCCAGCCGGACAGCGCCAGCGGACCGAGCGGGATCACGCACAGCCCGACCATCATCAGCAAGGCGAGCGTCAGGTCGTGTTCGAGGACCCCGAGGGCGAGGGCGACCGCCGTGCAGGCCGGTGCCACCATCAGCCACAGCACGATGGTCTTGGCCCGCAGCAGCCGTTCGAGCGCGGCACCGTCGGACAGCACGGTCAGCGCGTCGGCCGGGTCCTGTCCCAGCACATTGGTCGCGGACACGTCCGCGTACATCCATCCGGCCAGGGCGATCGGGAGGCCCCACGCGCCGGTGAAGTCGAACAGCCAGCTGCGCGGGATGACGAACCAGGCGACGCAGACGAGCGCCGCATTACCCAGCACCGTCATCGGCACCTGTGCGGGCCACCGCCACGCTCGCACCCACTCCGAACGAACGGTCGCGACCATCAAGGGGCGCATCCCCCGACAATAGGCACCCGCGGCCGGCCGTGCAGGCGCGTCGAGTGTGCAGCTCCCGTCGCGTCGCCCGAGTGGCCGCGACGGGAGCTGCACACTCGGCGGTCAGTCGACGAGCTTGCGGAACTGGTCGATCAGCGCGACGCGGCCGGCGGAATCGCCCGCCAGCGGGCTCACGGTCAGCGTGGTGACGCCCGCCTCGGCGAACGCCGCGACCCGCTCCTTGACGTAGCCGGCGGGGCCGATGAGGGAGATCGCGCGCACGAGCTCGTCCGGAACGGCCGCGACGGCCTCCGCCTTCTTGCCGGACAGGTACAGCTCCTGGATCGTGGCGGCCTCGGCCTCGTAGCCGTACCGGCAGGCCAGGTCGTTGTAGAAGTTCTTGCCCTTGGCGCCCATGCCGCCGATGTACAGCGCCAGGCTCGGCTTGACCCACTCCAGCAGGTGGTCGACGTCGTCGCCGATCGCCAGCGCGGGGCCCGCGTAGATCTGCAGCTCGCCAAGGCTGGGGTCGCGCTTGGCCTTGCCCTGCGCGAGGGACTCGCCCCACACGTCGTTCGCGCGCTCGGGATCGAAGAAGATCGGCTGCCAGCCCTCGGCGATCTCGGCGGTCAGCGCGACGTTCTTCGGGCCGAGCGCGGCGATGACGATCGGGATGCGATCGCGCACGGGGTGGTTGATCAGCTTGAGCGGCTTGCCGAGTCCGGTGCCCTTCTCCGCGGGCAGCGGGATCTGGTAGTACTTGCCGTCGTACTGGACCTTCTCGCGCCGCCAGACCTGACGGCAGATGTCGACGATCTCGCGGGTCCGGCCGAGCGGGGCGGTGTACGGCACGCCGTGGAAGCCCTCGATGACCTGAGGTCCGGAGGCGCCGAGACCGAGCACGAACCGGCCGTCGGAGACGAAGTCGAGTCCGGCCGCGGTCATCGCCATCAGCGACGGCGTCCGGGTGTAGATCTGGAAGATGCCCGACGCCAGCTCGATCGTCGAGGTCCTCGCAGCGAGGAAGCCGAGCTGGCTGACCGCGTCGTAGGAGTACGCCTCCGCGATGAACGCGATGTCGAGGCCGGCGCGCTCGAGGTCGGCGACCTCCGCGACGGTCTCGGCGAACCCGCCGCTGTAGGTGATCTGCATTCCGACTCGCACCCGGACACCTCTAATCGATTCGATGTGAATATCACCTCGCACCCTACGCAGTACCGCCGCGAAACCGAATGACAGAACCGACCGGCATTTGTGACCGAAGTTCTACGATCGCGCGGTGGTGAAGAGATCCCGGTTCGACTGGCAGCGCTCGCACGTCATCGTGACCGGCGGCTCGCAGGGCATCGGTGCCGCGGTCGCCCGCGCCGCGAGGGCCAGGGGCGCGGCGGTATCGGTCATCGCCCGCGGCGAGGAGCAGCTCCTGGCCACCGCCGAGCCGATCGGCGCGGCCTGGGCCTGCGCCGGGACCGCATTGCCGGGGCGATTCCTCGACGTACCGATCGACGAATTCGAGTCGCAGATGCGGCTGAACTACCTGGGCGCGGTGCACGCCGCGCGCGCGGTCCTGCCCGGGATGGTGTCCCGTGGGCGCGGCCACCTCGTGCTGACCAGTTCCACGGCGGGGGTGGTCGGAGTCGTCGGATATTCCGGCTACGGGCCGACCAAGGCCGCGGTGCACCAGCTCGCGCACTGTCTGCGCTACGAGGTCGAGCCCGCGGGCGTCACGGTCGCCGTGTTGTATCCCCCGGACACCGACACCCCCGGTTTCGCGGCGGAGAACACCCGCAAACCCCCGGAGACCGCGGCCGTGTCGGGCGCGATCGACCCGCTCACCCGGGTGCTCGTGCGGGCAGGCGGGATCGCAGAGCCCATACCGCGCCCGATCCTGGCCCGCACGATCCGGAGGGCTAGGGAATCAGGATGAACTTGCCGCGTGGATGCGGCCGCTGGAGCTCGGCGTGCGCGCGAGCCGCCTCCGTGAGCGGAAAGGTCTTGGCGACAACGACATCGAGGTCACCGCGCGCGGCCGTCTCGATCAGCCGGGGCCAGGCGGCCTCCCGGATCCCGGCGCTGTCGGGATTTCCTCCGCCGATCGCGACGAAGCCCTCCCCCTGTGCCCGTCCGAACGCGACGATGGTGACGATGCGCTTGCGGTCGACGACCAACGCGAGCGAGACGTCCACCGCCTCATCGGTCCCGGCGGTGTCGAAGGCAGCGTCGACCCCGTTCGGGGCCAGCTCGCGGACCCGTGCTTCCAGCCCGTCCCCGTAGGTCACCGGGATCGCCCCGAGGCCACGCAGGTATTCGTGATTGTCCGCCGCCGCGGTTCCGATCACCGTGACGCCCTTGGCCACCGCCAGCTGCACGGCCAGCGAGCCGACGCCGCCCGCCGCCCCGTGGATCAGCAGGGTCTCGCCCTCCACTACCCCGGTCACGACGATCGCTTCGGACGCGGTGCCGCCCGTCACCAGCAGCCCCGCGGACTGCTCCCAGGTCAGAGCCTGCGGCCGCGGGTACACGGACTCGGCCCCGACCACGAGCCGCCGGGTGTAGGCGCCCTCGCCCGCATAGGTGATCACCTCGTCGCCGACAGCGACCGGGCCGGTGGGGCCGGCCGCACCCGGACTGACCGCGAGCACCACCCCCGAGGCCTCGATTCCCGGCCGGATCGGCAACCTGGATGCGTCGGCGCCGAAGGCGCCGCTGTAGAGCTTGTGGTCGATGGGATTCACGCCCACCGCGCGCAACTCGAGAAGCACCTGCCCCGGGCCTGGATCGGGCAGCGCCTCCTCGATCACCGTGAGGACCTCGGGTCCTCCGAACGCGTTCGCAACTACGGACTCGGTGGTGGTCATGATCACGGTAACCATCGGCCGCGGCGAGTGATTCCCGACACCCGCTTGACCTGAACAATTCGGTCCTCGCCGCGACGGCGGCGGCTGTGGTGGGCAATCTGGCGATCTACCTGGTCGCAGTGATCGCAGGCGGGTCACTGGAGGTCCTCGACAAGGGGACCGTCAACCCGATCCCCTCAGGCAGCATCGTGATGATCTCGGCGGTGCCGACCGCGATCGGCATGGGACCGGTCGCACTGCTGTCACTGCGGTGGCCCGCCGTGGTCAGGCTCGGCCAGGTGGTCGGCGCGGCGCTGCCCCTGCTCACCATCGCGCTCGCCGCGATGGCCGACACCGACGGCGTCACGAAGACCGCCCTGATCCTGATGCACGTGCTGATGGCGGCGGTGATCGTGGCGAGCCTCGAACTGCTCCACCGCCGAGTCGTCGGCCGGGCGAACGGCTAGGAATCAACCCGTACCCGCTACACTCCTACCGTGCAATACGGCCCGCAGGTGCTCTGCGGGTTGGATGCCCTCGTAGCTCAGGGGATAGAGCAACCCTCTCCTAAAGGGTAGGTCGCAGGTTCGAATCCTGCCGAGGGCACCACAGCGGACCGACAGCGACGCTCGATCAGGCCGGCTGCCGCCGACCCGTGAACGCGATGAGCTGCTCGAGCGGCCCCGCACCTTCCTCGACCGGCACCGGGTCCCCGAAGTCCCCACTCTCGCGCTGCGGCGGCCCGATGGCCGTGTTCGCCAGTCCCAGCACATAGCTCGCGAGCTGGTCGGGCACCTCGATCCCCTGCCCCGTCGCCACCGCGAAATCCCATGCGTGGACCAGGAATTCGATCGACAGGATGCTCACGGCCGTTGTCGCGGCCATCGGGGTCGAGCCAGGCGACACGGTGCCGTGGAGACCACGGCGGTGCCAACCTTCCGTAGCCGCCGCGGCGGCGTCGGCCACCCGCACCTCCACATCATCGTTCTCGTCAGCGACCGGCATCGTCGCACCCCCCGCCGACCCGAGGCTCGCGATCGACCCGAGCAGGTGCTCGGCCAGCGCGGCGACCGTGAAGTCGCGGCACGGGGTCCGACGGTGCATGTCGTCGGCGGTGAGACCGCGCAGCACTTCCTGCAACACCACGAGCGTGGCTTCGGCGCAGGTGAGTTCGTCCGTCGGTTCGAGGGCGACCGCCCAGTCGTCTGGTCCCGCGTCGCCGCTGCGGGCGGCGACGGCCAGCCGGTCGAGGTAGTGATTCCACACCTCGGCATGGCTCGGCGCCTGCGCGTCGGTCAGGCCGTCGTGGACCCACCGGATCTCGGTCGAACCGTCATGTGGGGTCAGGGTCATCGCGACCGTCGAGCCACCCGGCGGCAGGTCGTCGCTGTCCTCCCACCACCACCGGAGCTTGAGTCGCTGACCGGGCACGACCTCTTCGAACGTGCCGGAAGCGGAGTGGCCGGGCACCACCGTCCATCGGTACCGCCCGCCCTGGCGCAGATCGACCCTCGCGGCCACGGTCAACCATCGTCGCAGCCGTTCCGGACGGCTGATCAGCTCGAACGCCGCGTCGGGCTCGAGCGCAACCTCGACGGTCCTGTCGAATTGCGTCACGGGTCTCCTTCCAGGCGACCCCCATCTATGAATATATCGCCGATGCGCCCGGATCGACCCCGAAACCGACCACCCGACTGGTTACCACCTGGACGGCAGACAAGGTGATCAGGGCGGGTTTTTTCGCCGCTACGCGCTGCCCACACGGGCTCCTTGGGTTAGCGTGTTACGCGTCTACCCGGGAAACCTGCTTGCGGGACTGGCCCTGCCCGCGACCGCCACACCGGCGGGACCCCTCTACCCCACGCCCGATCCGGACCCGTTCTATCTGGCCCCTCCCGACCTCGCGAATCTGCGTCCGGGCGATGTGGTCCGGGTCCGCCCCATCGACGCCTCGCTGTACGCGAACAGCGACGGCTGGCAGGTGGCGTTCCGCTCGACGAACTCCACCGGCAAGCCCATCCTTGGCATGACCACGGTGTTCCTGCCCCGCGGCATCAAGAATCCGCCGCTCGTGTCCTACCAGGCGATCATCAATTCTCTGGGCACCAAGTGCAACCCCTCGCGGGCGCTGTTCAACGGCGAGCTGAACGATGCCCCCGGCATGTATCTGCCGATCAACCGCGGTTGGGCGGTGTCGGTGCCCGACCACATCGGGCCGACCGGCGCCTACGGTGCCGCCAAGCTCGGCGGCCTGATCACGCTCGACAGCGTCCGTGCCGTGCAGAAAGTGGCCGAGCTCGGTCTCGCGAACAGCCCGGTCGCGCTGGCCGGGTACTCCGGCGGCGGCATGGCGAGTGCATGGGCGGCGGCGCTGCAACCGACTTACGCACCCGAGCTGAAGCTCGCCGGGGTGGCCGCGGGCGGGATCCCGGCGGACCTCTGGGAAATAGTGCAGGGCCTCGGCCTCAACCCGCATCCGGGCTTCGGCCTCGCCTTCGCCGCGGCTATGGGACTCGAGCGCGAGTATCCCGACCGGCTGCCGGTCTCGGCGCAGCTGAACCCGACTGGCCTGTGGTTCCGCGACTGGGTGACCAACGAGTGCAGGCGATTCCTGCTCTTCCACGGCGTGTTCCGCAACGCGGAGCAGCTCGCCGCGTCGACCAGCCTGTTGGGAAGTCCGGAGGCACTCGGCGTCCTGCGGGAGAACAGCCTCCGCTACTACCCGACGATCCCGACCGTGCCCATCTACATCTGGCACGGCATGTACGACGGGCTCACCCCCTATGACGCGGTAGCCGATGTCGCGCACCGGTATTGCGCGGCCGGAGCACCCCTGACCTTCGTGCCGTACGACATCGCCGAGCACATGACCACCGCTGCGGCCGGCTTCGGCGACGCCTGGAACTACGTCGAGGCACGCTTCCGCGGGGAGCCGGCTCCCACGCGCTGCTGAGGTGGTCCGCACGCGATGCTCACGGCGCCGGGCACACCGCGGCAGTGAGTGCGCGACTGGCGGCGGGAGACCGCGCTCCATCGGTGAAATCCTGGTTCAGCGAGATGGTTACGGCCCGCCCGGTCGCCGGAACCACACCGGCATAGGTGATCGACCCGGAGATGCCTCCGCTGTGGCCCCAGAAGAACTGTCCGCAGGGCATCGATAGGCGCATCAACCCGAGACCGTATGCCATCGTGCCGCTTTCGCTGATGGACCGGACATCTTGCATCTCGGCCAATTGGGCTGGCGGAAGCAGTTTGCCGTCCAGGAGGGCGGCGAAGAAGCGGTTGAGGTCCGCGCCGCTGGCGACCATCGCGCCCGCCGCACCGGCCGCGGACACGTTCTGGCTGGTGTAGTCGGTTCGCCTGCCGCCGACCTCGGTGTAGCCGATGGGATGCGGGCCGCGCATATCGGTTTCGTCCGATGCCGGGTAGTAGGTGTCATGGAGGCCGAGTGGCTCGAGGATGCGACGGGTGATCTCCGCGCCAACAGAAGTGCCGGTGATCCTCTCGATCACCATCCCGACGATGGCGTAGTTCGTGTTGGAGTATTCCCACTTCGCGCCGGGCTCGAATGCGGCGGGACCGGTCAGCGCGGTGCGCAGGACCGCGGCCATATCCGCGGTCTGCCACCGCGCCTGTTCGCTGAGGATCTCCATTTGCCAAGGCATCGGCGTCGCTCCGAACTCCGCCGCATATTCGGGGAGCCCGCTGGTGTGCTGCAGCAGATTTCGGATCGTGATCCGGTTCCCGTCGATACCCGGCCCATGCACCACTCCTGGCAGATATCGCTCAACCGGGGCGTCCAGTTCGGCCTTGTCCTCGGCCACCAACTGCAACATGACCGTCGACACGAATGTCTTTGTGTTGCTGCCGATCCGGACCCGGGCATTGTCAGCGAACGGCTCACCGGTAGCCAGATCGCCGACACCCGCGGTGACCCGCCAACTGTGCCCCCTGTCGTCGATCACCGCCTCCGCACCCGGATATCCCAGCTGGACGGCATCATTCAGAGCCGCCGTGACCTGCTCCTTCCCCACTTCCCGCACTTCGGGCGCATCGTCCACACCGCAGGACGTCGCCGTCACCATCGCCGCCACCAGCACCGCAAGTTTCACCTTCACACCATCAAGCTACGAAGAATGGCCGTCTGTGATCAGGCAGCCACCACCCGAATCTCGGGTGGTGCTGGCACTACCGCGAGCGCCGTTTCCGACTTCGGATCCGCAATCCGCTCGCATCGGCCTGCCCGGCTTCGAGGCCATGACCGTCGACCGCGCGGGCACCACCGTCACCGCTGCGAGCGAGAACGCCCTGGCCCAGGACGGCCCGGCCATCTCGGATCAGGTGGGCAGCGCGTCCCGCGTCCTGCGCCTGGACCCGGCCACCGGCGCCGACCTCGGCGAGTTCGTCTACGAGGTCGACCCGGTACGCCTCGCGCCCGGCGAGGCGTTCACTCCCGTGTCGTCGGCGAACGGGATCGGCGAGATCCTGGCGATTGACGACTCCGACTATCTCACCGTGGAGCACAACGTCTCGGCGGCAGGTGGATTCTCGGGGAAGCTGTATCGGACCAGCATCCACGGTGCCCGAGAACGTCACGTGGCCGACGACAACTTCGGCATCGCGGGAAAGACCACGTTCCACCTGCTGACCGTCGGCCGCTGACATACCGACCGTTCCTATTGCTCTTGGTCCCTGATCCTGGGCACTATGACCGGGTGTCCAGAATCGGCCATCGCCCCGTCCTCGTCGCACTCGCCGCGGTGTCCGCGCTGATCCTCGGCGGGTGTTCCGCCGGGGCCGAGTCCGAGTCGGGGCCGACGTCGATTCCCGAGGCGTACACCAAGCTGCCCACCACCACGGCGGTCGGCAACTGCGGCCCGGGCAGCGGTGCCACCGTGACCGACGGCGCCCTCACCATCGCCACCGATTCACCGGCCTACGAGCCCTGGATCGTCGGCAACGACCCGTCGAACGGCAAGGGCTTCGAGGGCGCGGTGGCCCGCTCGGTGTCCGAGAAGCTCGGGTACCGACCGGATCAGGTCGAGTTCATCCGGGTGCCATGGGGCGACGCGATCGCGCCCGGTGAGAAGAACTTCGATTTCGACATCAACCAGGTCACCATCGTGGGCGACCGGCGCGACGCCGTCGACTTCTCGTCGCCGTACTACGCGGTGGCACAGTCCATCGTCGCGATGGGGGGCACCCCGGCCGCGGCGATCGATTCCCTCGACGGGCTCGCCCCCTTCCGGCTCGGCGCACAGAGCGGCTCCACCAGCCTGGCCTCGATCACCGGGACGATCCGGCCGTCCCAGCCGCCCGTCGAGTTCGCCACCAACGACGAGGCGAAGGCCGCACTGGCGGCCGGCACGATCGACGCCCTGGTCGTCGACATCTCGACCGGATTCCAGATCACCGCAACCGACCTGCCGAACAGCACACTGATCGGCCAGTTCCCGCGGCCGAACACGGTCACCGAGTTCTTCGGCCTGGTGCTCGAGAAGAACAGCCCGATGACGGCATGCGCCTCCGCGGCGGTCGACGCGCTCTACGCCGACGGCACGCTCGACCGGCTCGCCCAGACCTGGCTGACCGACACGGCCGGGGTCCCGGTCCTGAGCTGACGCAGGCGGATTCCGATCGAACGCCGGTGCCGGTCGTCGATCTGTCGTAGCCTCCCCTCGGATCCCGGCGGGACGACCGGGTGCACAATCACGAGGGGGCGAACGGCGATGACACGCGGAGTTCGGGCACGGTTGATCGGTTCACTGCTGGCGGCGACGGTCGCGCTCACGCCCGGCCTGCTGGTCCCGGCGGCCGCCTCGGCCCAGCCCGCCGCCCCCGACGTCCAGCTCGAGGGCGCCAAGAACTTCCGGGACATCGGCGGCTACCTGACCGCCGACGGCCGCCGGGTGCGCGAGGACCTGGTGTACCGGTCGAACAGGCTGAGCAAGCTCACCGACTCCGACCAGGCGAAGCTCACCGCGGCGAACGTCACCCTCGACGTGGACCTGCGCAACGCCGTGGAGCGCAAGGACGAACCGGACCGGCTGCCCGCAGGCGTCGAGTACAAGGTCGCGGATGTGGTGAGCCTGAACAACGGGCTCGGGTTCCACGAATTCGTGCCGATCACCCTGGGGCGGGCCATCATCGACGCGGCCGTCAAGGGTTCCTCCGATATCGGCCAGAGCATCGGCTACCCGTTCATGGTCAGCTTCCAGGGCTCCGACGTCGCGTTCCGCGACCTTCTCACCGCGATCGCGCAGCAACAGAGCGGCGCGGTCGTCTACCACTGCAGCGCGGGCAAGGACCGTACCGGATGGGCGACCGCCGTCCTGCTGACCATCCTCGGCGTCCCCCGCGCGACGGTGAACGCGGACTTCCTGGCCAGCAACACCTTCCTCGGCCGCAGCGACGCCGTCGAGCAGTCCTGGCTCGACGCCGCGTTCGATCAGGTCAACCGGCTGTACGGCAGCTTCGACCGCTACGTGCGCGACGGGCTCCGACTGGATCAGCACACGGTGAACACGTTGCGGGCCAAGCTCCTGGTCTAGTCGACCTGGGCGTAGAGGGTGACGAACGTGCGCAGCGAGCCCTCGATGTCGCCCTTGAGGGCGCGGGCGACGCCGGACCCGATCGGGCCGAACAGCGGCGCCCCGCCGAGGTCGATGTTCAGACCGACCTCGGCGCCGTCACCCTTTGGCGTCACCGAGAGCGTGAGGTTCACCTTGACGCCGCCCTTGCCGTCGCCCTTCAGGAGCAGGGTCTTGGGCGGGTTGTACTCCTTGATGACCCACTTGATCCGATTCCGCATCCCCTTGACCGAGACCACCGACTCGGCGGTGGTCCCGGCCGTCAGCTGCTCGGGGATCTCCGAGCGCCACCCGTCGTGAATCGAGAGCCACTTCTCGAATTCCTCCAGAGCGCTTGCCTTCTCCCACGCTTCCTGCGGGGACAACGGCACATCGATCGACACCTTCAGCTTCGCCATTGACGAATCGTAGCGAACAGTCAACGGTCTGCTAGTGGGCGACGGCCTTCTCGACGCCCACCCCGGTCAGGGAGCGGACCTCCATCTCGGCCTGCTTGGCCGCGTTCTCCTGCTTGGCCCGGCCGACGTGGGTGCCGACGATGCCGAGCACGAAGGCGAGCGGGATGGAGACGATGCCGGGGTTCGCCAGCGGGAAGAAGTCGAAGTCGGCGCTCGGGAACATCGACGAGGCCTTGCCGGACACCGCGGGCGAGAACACGATCAGCACGAGGCAGCTGATCAGGCCGCCGTAGATGCTCCACAGTGCACCGGTGGTGTTGAACTTCTTCCAGAACAGCGAGTACAGCAGCGTCGGCAAGTTCGCGGAGGCCGCGACGGCGAAGGCGAGCGCGACCAAGAAGGCGATGTTCTGCCCCATGGCGAGGATGCCGAGGACGATCGAGACCATTCCGATGACCACCACGGTGATCCTCGAGACCCGGACCTGCTGCTCCTCGGAAGCCTTGCCCCGCTTGATGACACTGGCGTAGATGTCGTGGGCGAAGGAGGCCGAGGCGGTGATCGCCAGGCCGGCCACGACGGCGAGGATGGTCGCGAAGGCCACCGCCGAGATGACCGCGAGGAAGATGGTGCCGCCGAGTTCGAACGCGAGCAGCGGCGCGGCGGAGTTCTCCTTGCCCGGCGCCGCGAGGATCTTGTCGGGCCCGACCATCCGGGCGGCGCCGTATCCGAGCACCAGGGTGAACAGGTAGAACGCCCCGATCAGGCCGATCGCCCAGGTCACCGACCGACGGGCCTCCTTCGAGGTGGGCACGGTGTAGAAGCGCATCAGCACATGCGGCAGTCCTGCGGTGCCGAGCACCAGCGCGATGCCGAGGGAGATGAAGTCCAGCCGCGACATGGAGCTGATGCCGTACTTCGCGCCGGGCGCCAGGATGTCGCGGCCCGCGACCGCCTCGTTGGCGGAGCCGTTGACCATCGTCTGCGCGTCCGCGAGCAGCTGCGAGAAGTTGCCCTTCACCGCGAAGAGCACCAGCACGAACATGATCCCGGCGCCCAGGATGAGCAGCACGGCCTTGACCATCTGCACGTAGGTGGTGCCCTTCATGCCACCGATGAGCACGTAGACGATCATCAGCACCCCGACCACCGCCACGACGACGGCCTGGCCGACCTTGCCGTTGATGTTCAGCAGCAGGGCCACGAGTCCGCCCGCGCCCGCCATCTGGGCGAGCAGGTAGAACAGCGAGACCACCAGCGTGGACAGCGCGGCGGCCATCCGGACCGGGCGCTCCCGCAGCCGGAAGCTGAGCACGTCGGCCATCGTGAATCTGCCGGTGTTGCGGAGCAATTCGGCGACCAGCAGCAGTGCCACCAGCCAGGCGACCAGGAATCCCACCGAGTAGAGGAACCCGTCGTAGCCGTAGACGGCGATGGCCCCCGCGATACCGAGGAAGGAGGCGGCGGACAGGTAGTCGCCCGCGATGGCGAAGCCGTTCTGCGGGCCGGAGAACTGGGCGCCGCCGGTGTAGAAGTCGGACGCCTTCTTGGTGGTGCGGCTCGCGCGGATCACGATGGTCATGGTGATCACGACGAACGCCACGAAGATCGCGATGTTCAGTGCCGGGTTGCCGACCGAGGCCGTACCCGCTGCCAGAGTGGTCACTTGGCCGGTCCTTCCAGCTCTTCGCGGATCGCGGTGGCGCGGGGATCGAGCTCGCGGTTCGCGAACCTCACATAGAGCGCGGTGATGACGAAGGTCGACACGAACTGGCCGAGCCCGAGGATGACACCGAGATTGACGTTGCCGATCACCTTGGTTGCCATAAAGTCGGTCGCGTAGGTGGCCAGCAGCACGTAGGTCGCGTACCAGGTCAGGAAGAACGCGGTCATCGGGAAGACGAAGCGCCGCAGCCTGCTCCGCAACTCCTGGAACTCGGGACTGGCCTGCATGTCGATGAAGGCCTGCGCGTCCGGGGTCGGCCGCTCGGGCGACCTCTCCGGGATCAGGTCGGCTGTGGTCACTGCGGACTCCTCGGTCAGTGGTGGCCAGATCCCGTGAGGACCGGCAGGTCACAGACGTTAATGAGACACAGGTCACAGAGACAGCCTGTGGCGACGGTCACACGCCGAACCGTCGGATCTCGCGCCGGACGGTCGTCACCACACGACGAACGGCGGCTGCGCCGCCCGTGCGCAGTTGACGAGTCCAGAGACTCGTCAACCGCTCACAGGGACCGGAGGTCCCCTTCCCGGTCCCTGCCGACGCCGAGCCGTTCCGGCGCGTGCATGCGGGCGAAGGTCCGGCCGACGTCCTGGGGCACCCGGCCGCGGGTGACCCGGCTGACGAGCACCATGACCAGGAACGCCAGCGGCACGCTCACCGCCGCCGGATAGCCGACAACAGCACCGGGCCAACCGGTATGCGTCCAGTCCGCCCAGCCGCCCGGCGCCCCTCCGACCGCGGTCAGCAGGGCGGCGGCCCCGGCCACCAGGCCACCGGTGACCATGCCTGCCGCCGCCCCGACCGCCGTCAGCCCACGCCACCAGATGCCCAGCACCAGCAGCGGGCACAGGGTGGACGCCGCGACGGCGAACACCAGCCCGACGGTCCGGGACAGGTCGACGGACACCATGCCGAGCGCGAGCAACAGCGGCACGACGCCCGCCAGCACCGCCGCCACCCGGAAGTCGCGGACCCGGCCGCGCAACACATCGGTGCTCAGCACGCCCGCGACGCTGACCAGCAGCCCCGAGGAGGTCGACAGGAACGCGGCGATCGCCCCGGCCGCGACGAGTGCGGCCAGCAACTGGCCGCCGGGACCGGACAAGACCGACCCGGGCAGCAACAACACCGCCGCATCCGAGGTGCCGGTGATGAGCAGCTGCGGCACCCACAACCTCGCGAACACCCCGAGCAGGGTCGGGAACAGGTAGAACACGCCGAGCAGCCCGATCACCGCCAGCGAGGTCCTCCTGGCCGTCCGGCCGTCCGGGTTGGTGTAGAAGCGGACCAGCACGTGCGGCAGCCCCACCGTGCCGAGGAAGATCCCGATCATCAGCGAATACACCTGGAAGAGCGGGTGCTCGCCGCCGAGCCCCGAACCGGGCTCGAGCCAGTCGGCGTCCGTGGCGGGGGCACCCGCGACCACCGGCACCGGCGAGCCCGCCTCGAGGACCAGCGCGGTGCCCGCGCCCAGTTCGTGTTCACCCGACCCCAGGGTGACGATGCCGTCCACGTCCGCGCCGTCGAGGGTTCCGTCGACGCCTGCGGCGATCGGCCCCGACACCTGGACGACGACATCGGTGGTGATCTCCACCGTGGTGCGCTCCCCCACGGTGGGCGGCGCGGGTGCACCGAGATCGTGCTCCTCACCGAGGAAGTGCACCGCGAGCACCAGGGCGGGCACCGCGACCGCCGTGAGCTTGAGCCAGTACTGGAATGCCTGCACGAAGGTGATCGAGCGCATCCCGCCGCCGACCACGTTGGCGATGACGATCAGCGCGACCGCGACCGCGCCGACCCAGGTGGGAATGCCCAGCAGGATGCCGACCGTCAGGCCCGCGCCCTGGAACTGCGGGACCATGTACAGGATGCAGATCACCGCCACGACCACCATGGCGAGTTTGCGCAGTCGCGTTGAGCCCAAACGGAACTCGGCGAAGTCGGGGACCGTGTAGGCGCCGGATCTGCGCAGGGGCGCGGCCACGAACAGCAGCAACCCCAGGTAGCCCGCCGTGAAACCGACCGGATACCAGAGGGCGTCCGCACCGTACTTGGCGATCAACCCGGCGACACCCAGAAAGGATGCCGCCGAAAGGTATTCACCGGAGATCGCGGCGGCGTTCCAGCGTGGACCGACGCTGCGGGAGGCGACCAGGAAGTCCGAGGTGGTGCGCGCCAGCCGGACCCCGTAGATGCCGATGGCCACCGTCACCACCGCCGCGGCCAGCAGGCCGAGCACCGTTGCCACCGGGATGGGCTCTCCGGACACCGTGGCCACCAACCGCGCTCAGTCGTCGGCCAGGTCGACGAACTCTTGCTCGTTGCGCTCCGCGCGCCCGATGTAGAGCTTGCCGACGATCAGCAGCACCGGGTACACCAGGACCCCGAGGACCAGCCAGGGCAACCGGATCCCGAGCACCTCCGCCTCCGCGAGCCCGGGGAACGCGATGATCAGCAGCGGCACCGCGGACAGCAGCCCGGCGGCGAGCAGGGCGAGCCGCAGGGCCAGCCCCAGCTGGGCGCGGACCAGCCCGCGGATCATCGCGTCGCCGACCTCGGTCTGCTCCTGGACCTCCACCCGGGTGCGCACGATCCTGGCGCCGTGCCTTTTGGCCAGCACCACCCGCTCCCTCGCCCTCGGCGCTCCCCCTGGCGCGGTCACCGGGCGGTCCAGCTCTGCCGCGGCGCGCGCACCAACCGATCCTTGAGCTCCCTGGTGTGCCGCCTGCTCACCGGCAGCTCGACGGCCGGTCCGTCGCCGACGGCCCGCAGACACACCACCGTGCCGTTACCGACGCTGCGGATCCCCGTGACCAGTTGCAGCGACACCAGGTACGAGCGGTGCACCCGCAGGAATCCGGCCTGTTCCCAGCGGCTCTCCAGGGCCGAGATCGGGATCCGCACCAGATGCGACCCGGTCGCCGTGTGCAGCCTGGCGTAGTCGCCGTCGGCCTCCACCCAGGCCACCGCGGACCGGGGAACCAGGGTCGTGACGCCGCCCAGTTCGACCGGGATCACCTCATCCGCATCCGGTTCGAGCCTGCCCGCGCCCGCACGCTCGTGCTGCTGTTTGAGCGCGACGATCCTGCGGACCGATTCCGCCAGCCGTTCCTCACGCAACGGCTTGAGCAGGTAGTCGACGGCCCCGAGGTCGAACGCCGCGACCGCGCGATCGTCGTGCGCGGTCACGAACACCACCGACGGCGGGTCGGCGAACGCGGCGAGCACCCCGGCCAGCTCCAGCCCGTCGAGGCCGGGCATGTTGATGTCGAGGAACACCGCGTCGATGGCCGCTGACCTGCCGAGACGATCCTTGATCACTCGCAGCGCGGTGGTGGCGTCGCTCGCGGTGAGGATGTCGCCGACCGCCTCCTGGGCGCGCAGCAAATAGGCCAGCTCGTCGAGGGCGGGGCGCTCATCGTCGACGGCAAGCACGGTCAGCGGGGCGATCGTCGGCCCATCGGAGTTCTGCGTCACAACGGAACCATCGTGCCATGGGTGAATCTCCCCGCCGTCACACTCAGGCCCGGATTCCCGGACGGAACTTCGGCACCCGCATGCTCACCTTGGTACCTGCGCCCGGCGCCGTCTCCACCACCAGCCCGTAGTCGTTCCCGAACGCGGCGCGCAGTCGGTCGTCCACGTTCGCCAGGCCGACGTGCGCCGATTCCCTGGCGCTCGGCCGGTCGCCGCCGGACTCGATCGCGTCCAGCGAGCCCGAGCGCAACAGCTCGGGATCCATGCCGACGCCGTCGTCCTCCACGCTGATGACGCAGTCGGTGCCCTCGTCCGCCGCGACGATGCTCACGGTTCCACCCTGAGGCTTACTCGAGATCCCGTGCCGCACGGCGTTTTCCACCAGGGGTTGCAATGCAAGGAACGGCAGCACGACGCCGAGCACCTCCGGGGCGACCTGCAGGCGTACCTCGAGGGCCTTGCCGAACCGGGCCCGCTCGAGGGTCAGATACCTGTCGATATTGCGCAGTTCGTCGGCCAGCAGGGTGTACTCGCCCGCGGACCGGAACGAATACCGGGTGAAGTCGGCGAACTCGAGGATCAGCTCCCTCGCCCGGTCCGGATCGGTGCGGACGAAGGACGCCACCGTGTTGAGCGCGTTGTAGATGAAGTGTGGGCTGATCTGCGCGCGCAGGGCGCGCACCTCGGCCCGGTCCAACCGCGCCCTGGACGTGTCGAGCTCGGCCAGCTCGATCTGGCTGCACGCGTATCGGGCAACCTCCGTGATCGCACCCAGCAGGCCGGGGCCGGGCGCACCCGCGGTCACCACGCCCATCACCCCGACCACCCCGGAATCCTCGATGAGCAGCGGTTGGGCGATCAACGCCCCGACCTCGGGCTTGCCGAGTTCGGCCGATTCGACCAGTACCCGTCGCTCACCGGCGACGGCCCGGAGCCCGGCCTCCCGGAACCGCTCGGCCAGGCCCGCGTGTGGTCCGTGCCAGGCCAGCAGCGCCCCGTCCGCGGAGGCCAGCGCCACCGCATCCGCACCGGTCAGTGCCTGCAGGTGAGGGGCGGCCTCGGTGGCGGACGTGGCGTCGAGGCCGCGGCGCAGCGGTTTCGCGGCGAGGGCGGCCGTGTGCAGGGTGGCGTGCACGGCTCGCTCCGCAGGCGTGGTGAGTGTTCTGCGGCCGCGCAGCCACCACGCGCCGAGTGCGAGGGCCGCGGCGACGATGACCAGCAGAACCGCGGCGGTGGTGCCGGTCACCGGTCCCGGCTCTCGTCGAGCAGGGCGAGCAGCTTCCGCGGGGCGACCGTGCGGTACGCGTCCTCGACGATGTCCGCGATGTCGTCCCACTCCTGCGGACGGTCGAGGTACACGCCGATCCAGCCGCGCCCGCCCACGTAGGGCGGCACGAAGAAGCGCTCCGGGTCACGGGCCACCCAGTCCGACTGCGCCCCGGCGGGCGCCGCCGCCCAGAAGGCCAGCCGGTCGTCGTGATGGTGGTCGGACAGGGTCGCGAACTGCGGGGCCTTGCGGACGAACCAGGCCGGTTCGCCGTGGCTGATCCGCTCCGTCGCCTCGGGCATCCGCAGGCACAGCTCGCGGAGCCGGTCGAGCGGGCTGGTCGCGGTCATGGGTAAACGCTACGACAGCCGGGCGGTCGCCGACCGCGAGACGCTCACGGGGTGCCCGGACAGCTGTTCGGCGCGGGCACCCCGGCGAACCGGTCCGCGATCCAGGCCACCGCCCCCGGGGTGGCCCGCGGATCGGCATGCCCCTCACCCGGCCGCGACTCCAGCGCGATCACGTCGCCGAGGGCACAGGCCTTCGTCACTGCCGCCCTTGTCCAGTCCGCAGGGATCAGATCGTCGGTGTCCCCGACCACCACCAGCATCGGCGCCTCGGTACGTTGCTGAGGCAGCGCGATCCGCTCCAGCCACGCCCGCATCCGATCGGTGTCGGCGGTGGTCAGCGGGAGGCTGTCGGCCCGGGTGATCTGCACCGCCGCATCCCATTTCCGCTCGGCCGCAGGCCCGACGCACGACATGAAGACCTCTCGACTGTCCGCCAGCGCGCCCCGGATGTAGTTCGCCGGATCGAGGCCGCTGTGCTGCGCCTCGCTGCCCGCGAGCAGCATCGGCAGGAAGATCTGTTGCGGCAGCGTCAGCGAGATTCCGCCGAGGTCGTCGGCGATGTGCGACAGGTCCGCTGCCGGGGACAGGTTTGCCGCGCCGACGAACTCGAGCCCGTCGCCGTATCCGGCCGCGTGTTCGGCCGCGGACCACGACGCCTGACCACCCTGCGAGAGGCCGAGCGCCGCCCACCGGTTCGAGGTGCTCGGCACCGCCGCCCGAGCCGCCCGGACCCCGTCGATCAGGTTGTAGGCGGCGGACTTCGGCTCCAGGTAGGGGTGCGGTCCCGGTGTGCCGAGCCCCTGGTAGTCCGAGGCGACGACGACATAGCCCCTCTCGAGCAGCGCGGTGACCATACCGACGGCCCCGAGCAGGTCGGGGTACTGCGAGGGCGCACACTCGTCGGTGACGCCGGTGGTGCCGTGCCCGACGGTGACGATCGGCCACCCGCCCTCCGGCGCGGCACCCGGCGGGACGAAGACCATGCCGGACACCTCGGTTCCGCTGCCGTCCAGGCCCGAGGTGGAGCGGTAGACCAGCTTGCGGGCGGTGACCGGGCCGTGCGGACTCGCCGCCGCGGTCTCGGCGAGCGGCTGGTCCTCGATCAGCGCCCCTCGCTCGTCGCCGACGGGCGCAGGGGCCGACGCGATCGCGGCATCCGCGGCCGAGGTCGTGGCGTCGCGCACGGACTCGGCGGGGGCATCGGAGCAGCCGGCGGCGAGCGCCACACACGCGATCGCGGCGAGGATCGCCTTGGTCCGGTTCACGATCCGATTGTGCCCGAGCTGCGCCCGGGCGCTCACCACCGTGACCGCCGCACCCTCGACTCGGCCGCGACCTCTTCGATGTCGAGCCCGTCGAGCACGTACCTCAGCACCTCGTCGTCGAGTTCGCCCGCGTTCCTGGCCGCGATCAGCGCCGCCCGCTGGTCCTGGAGAACCCCGCGACGCAGCCGGTTGAACACCGCGCTCGCCCGTAGTGTCTTGGCCTCGTGATCGCTGACCTCCTCCGCCCGATCCACGTTCGCCCTTGCCTCGGACACCCGCTGCACCCGCTGCACCAGCGCCGACAGCTCCGCGGTCGGCATCCCGGCGGGCGGATCCCGCAGCGCCTCCTCGAGGAACTGCGCGGCCGCGTCGTGAGAGATCCGCCGCGCGAGCATCATCTGCTCGCCCTGTCGCCGGTCCTCATCCGGATCGGCCACGTCGAGGCGCCGGATCAGCAGTGGCAGCGTCAGGCCCTGGATCAGCAGCGTCCCCACCGCCACGGTGAAGGCGACCGCCACGATGACGCCTCGTCCGGGGAACGGATCGCCCGCCAGGGTCGTCAGCGGCACACCGGACGCGGCCGCGAGGGTGACGACGCCGCGCATCCCAGCCCAGGAGATCACCAGGTTCTGGCGCCAGCCCTCACTCCTGGCCTGGGTGGCGAAGATCCACATGGGGCGGATCAGGATCACCAGGGCGAGGATCGCCAACCCGTAGGCGAAGATGTGGTGGACGGGGAGCCCCTCGTCCCGCACGTCCTCGATGACGAACCGCAACTGCAATCCCATGTAGGCGAAGACGAAGGTCTCCATCACCAGGTCGATCGTCGGCCACACGGCGCTCTCCTGGAGGCGGGTGGAGACGGACTCGTCCCCTACATCGCGCCCGAGGACGAATCCCGCCGTGACAACGGCGAGGACCCCGGAGGCGTGGATCTCCTCAGCCGCGAAGTACGCGGCGAACGGCAGCAACAACCCCAGCACGGTCTCCATCGGCGGGTCCGCGATCCGCGCGCGGACGAACCGGACCGCGAACGAAAGGACAAGCCCGACAACGACTCCACCCACGACCTCGTAGAGGAAGTACAACACCGGCGAGCCGATAGCGATCTTCCTGCCGGTGACCGCCGCGGTCGCCAGGGCGAACAGGGTCAGCGCCGCAGCATCATTGACCAGCGACTCGCCCTTGAGGATCGCCATCATGCGGCGAGGCAGCCCCAGCTTCCGGCCCACCGCGACCGCGGCCACGGCGTCGGGCGGCGCCACCACGGCACCGAGAACGAGCGCGGCTCCCAGGGTCAGCTCCGGCACCAGCCAGTTGGCGAACCATCCGACAGCGAAGGTGGTGACGACGACCATGCCGATGCCGAGCCGCAGGATGGGTGCGAGATTGCGACGAAAGGTACTGAACGAGAAGTCGAGTGCCGCCGAGTAGAGCAGTGGCGGGAGGACGACGCCGAGCATCAGCTCCGGCGAGAGCTCGAGACGAGGAAGTCCGGGGATGAACGAGACGGCGCCTCCGATGGCGACGAGCACCAGGGGGACCTGGAGATCGAACCGCTTGGCGAACCCCGTCACGGCCATCGCGACGATCACGACGAGGAACAGCCAGGTGACCGTCATCGGCCTAGTTCACCGCGCAGCTTCCGCCCTTACCCGGCAGCCGATGTCTGTTGGCCGCCACCCAGCGGTACAGGAGGTCCTGGAGTTGGCGAATGCCCCAGATCCTGTAGACGAACAAGGGGATTCGGGTGCCGAGCACGCCCGAGAGCGCGGCGTTGATGGCACCCGCACCCGCGTATCGGTCACCGCGCGAGTCCACCGCCCAGGCCTGCTCGAGCGCGGCCTCGGTGTCCACCCCGAATCTCTCCGGCGCGCCGCGCTGCTGCAGCGCAACGGTGCTGACCCGACCGCGGCGGTCGATGCGGTCGAGGAATTTCGCGCTACGTACACAGAAGCCGCAATCCCGATCGAACAACAGCTCCACCGTGTACGGGGAATGACCGGGCATTGCGGCTCCTGTTCGGGATCGGCTATTCGTTCGGGATGATCTTCTTGGCCGCGTCCTGGGCCTTGTCGACGTGCTGGGCGTACTTGCCGCCGGTCTTCTCGTCGATGAAATCGCCCGCCTTGTCGACGGCGTCCTCGATCTTGTCGGAGTGCTGGGCGGCAGCCTCCTTGCCCTTGCCGAACAGTCCCTTGAGGGTGTCCATGAAGCTCATAGCGTCTCCTCTTCCGGTGCCGACCAGGCACCTTGGGTCGCCGGGAGTTCCCCCGCTTCGACCCCAGTCTCACAGAGATCCCGTGGTCACGCCACCGATTCTGGGCTGGTCTGGCCGGTGACGCCGCCGACATCCGGTGCTGCGAACAGCCGCCGCTTCTCGCCGTGGATCGCACCGGAGACCCACCACGCCACCTCCACCAGCACGATGCCCACCGCGCCGCAGACGAGCGCGGTGGTGGTGGCCGCCACGTTCGATGGATCGAGTTTGAAGAACTCGCGGGTGAAGGGCAGCGCGAACAGGACGAGATATCCGCCCACCGACCCGGCGATCAGCAGCACCTTCCACCACGTGTACGGCCGCGCCACGATGGCCAGCACCCAGAGCGCGATCATGATCAGGGTGATCAGGGCGGTGGTCCCAGCCTGCACCCGCTGCGCCTCGGTGGCCTCCGGCCCCGCGTACACCAGGGCATACGCGACAAACGTGGCGACGCCGATGACCAGGCCGGACGGCACCGCGAGCCGCATGACCCGCGGGACGAATCCGCTGCGCGCCCGCTCGTTGTTGGGCGCCAGCGACAGGATGAACGCCGGGATACCGATCGTGAACCAGGCCGCGATCGTGACGTGCCGCGGCAGGAACGGGTAGGGCATCGGCTCGAAGTCGAAGAACTCCGAGAGCACCCCCGACAGCCCGACGAGCAGCGCCAGCAACACCGAGTACACGGTCTTGGTGAGGAACAGGTTCGAGACGCGCTCGATGTTGCCGATCACCCGGCGTCCCTCGGCGACCACGTACGGCAGGGTGGCGAACTTGTTGTCCAGCAGCACGATCTGGGCGACCGCCCTGGTCGCGGGGCTGCCCGAGCCCATCGACACCCCGATGTCGGCGTCCTTGAGCGCAAGCACGTCGTTGACGCCGTCGCCGGTCATGGCCACCGTGTGACCACGTGACTGCAGCGCCCCGACCATCTCGCGCTTCTGGTCCGGCCGCACCCGGCCGAAGGTGGTGGCCGTGTCCAGGGTGTCGGCCAGCGCCTCCCGATCGGTCGGCAGCTCCCTCGCGTCGATCGGACGGTCACCGCCGGGCAACCCGAGCGAATCGGCAACCGCGCCAACGGAAACCGCATTGTCCCCGGAGATCACCTTGACCGCCACGCGCTGATCCGCGAAGTACTCGAGGGTCTCCCTGGCGTCGGGCCGCACCCGCTGCTCGAGCACCACCAGCGCCGCAGGTGTCACCCGACCCGGTGCAGCGGAGTCGTCCACCGGCAGGTCACTGCTGCCGAGCATGAGCACTCGCAGGCCCTTCGAACCGAGCTCCTCGGCCTCACGGGCGGTGTCGGTCTCCGGGTCGAGCAGCACGTCGGGTGCGCCGAGCACCCAGTTCCCGTTGTCGCCGTAGGAGATACCGCTCCATTTCTTGGCGGAGGTGAACGGTGCGATGCCCGTGCTGGTCCAGCCGGGATCGCCGTCACAGGATTCCGCGATCGCCAGCATGCTCGCGTTCGGACGGGGGTCGCTGCCCGCCATCGCCGCCAGCGCATCGCGGGCCGAGGCCTCGTCCCCGTCGAGGGAACGCAACTCCGACAGCCGCATGCCGTTCTCGGTGAGCGTGCCGGTCTTGTCCGCGCACACCACGTCGACGCGGGCGAGCCCCTCGATCGCGGGCAGTTCCTGCACCAGGCACTGCCTGCGCCCGAGCCGGACCACGCCAACCGCGAAGGCCAGTGAGGTCATCAGCACCAGGCCCTCCGGCACCATCGGGACCAGTGCCGCGACCATGCCGTTGAGCGCCGCGGGCAGATCCTGCTCACTGACGAACAGCTGGTTGTAGATGATCAGCAGGCCCGCCGGGATCATCAGGTACGTGATGAACTTGAGGATCTTGTCGACGCCGCTGCGCAGCTCGGAGTGCACCAGTGTGAACTTGCTCGCCTCCGCCGCCAACTTCGCCGCGTAGGCATCCTTGCCGACCTTCGTGGCCTGGTAGGCACCGCTGCCGGACACCACGAAACTACCCGAGAGCACCTGCTCGCCCGGCCGCTTGTGAACGGGGTCGGCCTCGCCGGTCAGCAGCGATTCGTCGACCTCGAGGACCTCGCCCTCGACCACGGCGCCGTCGACCACGATCTGGTCGCCCGCGCCCAGTTCGATGATCTCGTCGAGAACCACCTCGTTCGGCGCCACCGACACCGCTACGCCGTCGCGTCGGACCTGGGGCTTGGCCTGGCTGACGATCGCCAGCTTGTCGAGGGTCTGCTTGGCCCTGACCTCCTGGATGATGCCGATCGCGCTGTTCGCGATGATCAGCAGGCCGAACATGCCGTCGATCACCGAACCCGTGGCCAGCACGATGATCAGCAGCACGCCGAGGATCGCGTTGATCCGGGTGAACACGTTGGCGCGGACGATCTCCTTGACCGACCGGCTCGCGCGACCGGGCACGTCATTGGTCTGCCCGTCCGCAACCCGGCGCGAGACCTGCGCCGCGGTCAATCCGGTCGAGACGTCGACCTCGCTTGCCGTCAGTGTCGCGACCGTCACACCGTCGCCGGAATTCTCCTCGGGGGCCATGCCGCCAGGCTATGCCAGACCCGGGGACACCCGCCGCCTCGCGCTCACGCGAGCCGCAGCCACCACTGCCGCTGCGAGGCCGGGCGCAGCACGTCGATCCGCTGTCCCGGCATCGGCACGCTCACCTTCGTGTCCACCTCGCCCGCCGCAGCCAACAGCCGTGTCACCGGCTCCGCCCACGGATGGAACGCAAGATTGAAGGTTGCCCAGTGCACCGGGACCAGCACGCCGGACCCTGACTCGCCCTGGTTGAGATCGGCGTGCATCCGGACCGCCTCCTCCGGGTTCATGTGGATGTCCGGCCAGTGCTCGTCGTAGGCGCCGACCGGCAGCAGCGTCAGGTCGAACGGGCCGTGCCGCCTGCCGATCTCCGCGAACCTCGGGGTGTAACCAGTGTCACCACCGAAGAACACCGTGCGCTGCGGTCCGGCGATCACCCAGGACGACCAGAGCGTCGGGTTGCGTACCAGCCCGCGGCCGGAGAAGTGCCGCGCCTCGGTGCAGGTGAGGGTCAGGGCGCCGACCGTCGTCTGCTCGTCCCAGTCGAGCTCGATGATCCGATCGTCCGGCACCCCCCAGTGCCGCAGGTGCGCGCCGATGCCCTTCGGCACCACGAACGGGGCGCGCTGGGTGCGCACCAGTGCCATGACAGTGGCCTTGTCGAGGTGGTCGTAGTGGTCGTGCGAGACGACGACGGCATCGATCTGCGGCAGCGCGTCGATCCCGACCGGGGTCGGGTGCAGCCGGGCGGGCCCCACCAGCCGGGAGGGCGAGACCCGATGGCTCCAGACGGGGTCGGTGAGCACCCGGTGCCCGTCGATCTCGATCAGCGCGCTGGAGTGTCCGTACCAGGTGACGGCGAGTTCCGCGGGCTGCGCGGGTGCGAGCGGGGTGGCGAGCGGGATCGGGCTCCGCGGGCGTCCCAGCCGACCGCGGGTGAGCAGCGACGTCACGATGCTCGAGCGCGTGGTCACGAACTGGCTGCTGGGTTCGGTGTTGTGGAACCGCTTGCCGCGATACCGGGCGGAACCCTTCGCGTGCGGCACGATCGCCGTGGTCGAGGCGCCCATCGCCGAGGACAGGTCCGTGCCGACCCGCACCAGCGCCGCGACCCCTGCAAGGCCGGCCGCGGCCGCGATGGCGCCCTTGATCCCGAGTCTCATCGGCCCTTGAACTCCGGCTGCCGCTTCTCCCACCGCGCCTGGCGGGCCTCGTCCATGTCCTCGCTGCGCCAGGCCGCCTGCAGCGCGCTGAGCTGTTCGGGGGTCGGGTCGTCCTGGGTGCCGTCGTCGTTGAACACCATCTTGAGGTGCCGCAGCGACAGCGGGGCCAGCGCCGCGATGCGCTTGGCCCAGTCCTGCGCGGCCGCGAGGTCGCCGATCTTGTTCGCCAGGCCCGCGGTCAGCGCCTCGTCGGCGGTCAACGACTCCGCTCCGAGCAGCATGGTGCGGGCCGGTCCGCCGCCCGCGAGGGACACCAACCGCTTCACGGTCCAGGTGTCGACGGAGATGCCGAGCTTGGCGGCGGGGATCGCGAAATGGGCGTCGGGGGCGACGACGCGCAGGTCCGAGGCCAGGGCCAACTGGGTGCCCGCACCGACCGCCGGGCCGTTCACCGCCGCGATCACCGGGATCGGCGTCGAGTCGATGGTGTGCAGCATCTCGAGCAGGGTGTCGGTGAAGCCGTCGGCGTACACGTCACCGGACAGGTCGGCGCCCGCGCAGAACGCGGAGCCCTGCCCGGTCAGCACGATCGCCCGCGCACCCAGGCCAACGGCCTCGTCGACGGCATCGCGCAGGAGTACGCATTGCTCGGTGTTCAGAGCGTTCCGCCGCTCCTCTCGCTGGAGCTCGATGGTCACCACATCACCGTCGCGGCTGGTCCCGATCATGTGAATGACCGTACCGTTCACACCCGGGAGGTTGCCACCATGCAGACACGGTCGGACGTCGTGGTCATCGGCGCCGGGCAGGCAGGCCTGTCCGCGGGCTACTACCTGCGCCGGTTCGGGCTCGAGCCCGGTGCGGGATTCGTGATCCTCGACCACTCCCCCGGCGCGGGAGGCGCTTGGCAGTTCCGTTGGCCCTCACTGACATTGAGCACCGTCAATCGCGTGCACGACCTACCCGGCATGCCGTTCACCGATGTCCTGGACGACACCGCGCCCGCCGAGGTGCACGCCGCCGAGGCGGTACCGCGCTACTTCGCCGAGTACGAGCGCCGCTTCGACCTGCCGGTGCACCGGCCGGTGCACACCCGGGTGGTGTGTGATCAGGCGGGCGACGGCCTGCTCACCCTGGAGACCGACTCCGGAGCGGTCACCGCCCGCGGGATCATCAACGCCACCGGCACCTGGGAGCGCCCGTTCATCCCGCGCTACCCCGGCGCCGAGCTGTTCCTGGGGCGTCAGCTGCACACCAGGGACTACCAGAGCGCCGCCGAGTTCGAGGGCCGTCACGTCGTCGTCGTGGGTGGCGGCATCTCCGCCGTGCAACTGCTCGACGAGATCTCCCTGGTCACCTCCACCACCTGGGTGACCCGCAGCGTCCCGCAGTTCCGGGACGAACCGTTCACCGCGGAGGAGGGCAGGGCCGCGGTCGCGGTGGTCGAGGACCGGGTGCGGCGCGGCCTGCCGCCCGGTTCGGTGGTGTCGGTGACCGGGCTCCCGGTCACCCAGGCGATCCGGGCAGCCCGGGCCCGCGGCGCCCTCGCGCGACTGCCGATGTTCAGCGAGATCACCGCGGACGGGGTGCGCTGGGCGGACGGCACGCACCGTCGCGCCGACGTGATCCTGTGGTGCACCGGCTTCCGTAGCTCGCTCGATCATCTGGCCCCGCTCCGGCTGCGCGGGCCAGGCGGCGGAATCGCCATGACCGGGCGGCTGGCCACGCAGGTTGCGTCCGACCCGCGGATCCACCTGCTCGGATACGGCCCGTCCGCGAGCACGATCGGCGCAAACCGGGGTGGACGAGCGGCCGCGGCGGAGCTGATCGAGCATCTGGGCGCGACCGCTCGGTAGCGGACCGCACCCGGCCCGTCAGACCGAGGCCGCTGCCCGTTGCCGGATCTGCCGCGGGGACTCACCGGCGAGGTCCCTGACGGCGCGACCGAACTGGCTCAACCCGGTGAAACCGCTCCGGCTCGCGATCTGGCCGACCGACAAGTGCGCGGCGCCCGGATCCGAGAGCAGGTCGATGCCATGCCTGACCCGTCGCCTGCGGATCATGCCGTAGACCGAATGGCCGTCGCCCTCCATGAGTTTGTGGAGGTAGCGGGGGCTGACGTTGATCCCCGCGGCGACGCGATCGACATTGAGGGTCGGGTCCGTGAAGTTGCGTTCGATGAAGTCGTACACCCGGGCCCGGTTGCCGACGGCCATCTCCTCCGGCGTGGGCGCCTCGTCGGCCGACGACTGGATCACGGCAAGCGCCAGATCCACGATCGCGTGCTCGATCAGCGACTGTTCCGCGAGGGTGTTCGGGTGGTGGCGGGTGAGCGGCTCCAGCATTCCCGCCAGCGCGCTCCCGACGGGCGATCCCGGAATGACGGCGCCGGTGAGCTTTCGGGTGTCGATCGACCTCTCCGCGAGCAGCCGGCGGGGGAGGTAGACGAAGACGACCTCGCTGCCTGCTGCGACATCGAGTTCGAACTCGCGCCCGAAATCGACGAACGTGATGTCGCCGGCCGCGCCCCGACCCGAGGACCGATCCTGTTCCACGCCAACGGTGCCCGACCGGATGGTCGCCACGGAGACGTAGTCACCCATCTCATCGTCCAGCATGGTGCGGGTGCGAACCGCCGTGACGGCGGTCGACTTCATCCGATTCACGCGGATCGTCCCGAAGTCCGTGGATCCCATCGTCGCCCTGAACTGCGACGGTTGTTCGGCCCTGAATCGGCAGATCCCGGAGATCATGTCGATCCCATCGGCCCCGCGCATGTGGAGACCGCCGAGGAACCGTTGCGTCAGACCAGCGGTCTGCAGAGTTGCCGTGCCAGCGTTCAATTCGCCCCCAGTGTCGCCCGTGCCCCCCGACATGAGTTTCAGAACGCACTGTAACGCAACGCAACGGACGCCGTGGTCAGTCGGTCAGCCCGCGTCGGCGACCACCTGGCGCGTCTGCGTCAGCGGAGCGAACTCGAATCCCCAACCGAGCGACCGCCGCACGCCCAAGGTGAGCAGCCGCTGATACTGGGACCAGGCCTGCGACTGCCAGTCCAGGAACCGCTCGACCACGAGCGTGCGCCACTGTGCATCGTCCAGGGTCAGCGCAACGGTGGACACGTGCAAACGGGTGCAGATCAGCTGTCGCTCGGCGCAGATCTCGGTTTCCGACAGCCCGGCCAGACCCACCGCGGGACACCACTCGACGCCCGCACAGGTGTCGAACCTGACGGCCGTCGCATGCCGCTCCCAGGTCGCCAACGTCTCCTCGACCGCATGCTCGTGGGCCGACAGCACCGCGTCCAGGCGGTCCCGCAGCCTTCCCCCGAATGCCGCACGCAGAACCGATCGCGGCGGGGTGAAGGTCACCTCGAGCGCCGACACCGATGCGCTCTCGCGCCGCACACCACAACCGTCCCCGAACAGCCACTCGGCGACGCGCATCTCGGGCGGGTGCGCGAACTCCGGTCCAGCGGTGGAGGACCCGACCCAACGCAGCCGGGAGATGTCGGGACACTGGAGCGGCGGAACCGAATCCGCGTGTGCGATAACCCACGTCATAGCGGGCATGATGACATCCGGACAACTGTTCAGACTGGACCGAATACCCAATTGTGACCCTGATGCGCGAATCGTCGAATCCCCATGCGCGGATCACCCAGTCCGGTCACGGACTCGGCACCACCACGCCGACGGGTCCTGATCCCACGCACAGCGTGAGGTCCGGTTCGACCGCGCGCACCTCGAGCAACCCACCGCCACCCGTCAGGCGCACGAAAACACTGTTCGCGCCGCGCCGAACCGGAACCGTCACCGGCTCCCCTTGCTGGAGCGACACCGTGATCTCGCCGTCAGCCGAGGCCAGATAGTTCAGCCGAACGGTCCACTCCCAGCCGGCCAGCGGTCCGTCGAGCGGCAGCTCGGAGACGTCCGTTCCGATGCGGTGCCCGCAGCCCGGCTCCGGGCCCGGATCGATGGCCCGAACCCATGTCACCTGCGCGTCGACAAGTCGGCCGTCATCGTCGAGCATGCGCAGCTCCGGGGTGGACGCCGCGAACTCCGGGCGATCCGGCAGCGGCCCTAGGACGTGACTGACCAGGTTGTGGGGGTGAGCGACCGGCAGCAGCACCCAGATCGACGCCGGCTGCTCCAACAGCGGCACATCGGGATGCGCCGCGAGCGCCGACCGCGCGTTGGCCAGGTAGTCACGTGTCGTGTCGTCCCGCCAGCTGTCGGCAAAGGTCGCGGTCGAGACGAGACTGCCCGCGACGAACGCGGACATCAGTGCCACCGCCACCGCCGGTCCGCGCACGGAACCCGCCCCCGCGGTTCGGGCGGGGGCACGCAGGATGACGGCAAGCGCGATGGCGATGATGACGGCGCTGTCGGTCAGGTAACGCAGCGTCTGCCCGAGCTCGAAGGTCGTCTCCGCGCCCGATCTGGTGACGACCATCGCCGCGACCGAGGCGAACACATAGGCCCCCACCGCGATCCACACCCACGCGACCCGCCGCTTCCAGACAATCGTGGCGACGACCACCGCGGCGGCGAGGACCCCGCTCGCGGCGATGAGCACCCCGGGTGGCTCCGCCCACGGCGGACTCGGTGGCCAGCGGTCCCAGGTCCAAGGCCCGCCGAAGAGCGTCGGCAGCAGCCCTTTCGACGTCGCGTGCTTGACCATCTCGACCGCCGACGCACCGTCGTATTCCGCGAAATCCACGGTGACGGTGAGTCGGTAGATGAGCGACCACACGACCGCCAGGAGCAGCGTGGGCGCCCAGAGGAGCGCCCCCCTGGCGGTCGCGGCGCGAATCGGTTGCGCCCGACCGTCGACCCGGTAGATCAGTGCGACCGCGGCGAAGGCCACCAGCGGCACCAGCACCGCCTTCTCGAAGAACTGCAGCGACACCGCGAACACCAGGAACCCGGAGATCGCGTAGCGCGCACTGCCGGTGCGGCACAACCGAATCGCGTCCCCCGCCACCCAGGCGAGGCCGATCTGCAGCGGCAACGCATTGAGCCCAGCGGCCCACCAGGCGAAGGCGGGCAGGGTCAGCGGCGAGAAGAGGTAGAACACCAACGGGATCAGGATGGCCGGGCGGCGACCGAGGATCAGACGGAGCAGCCGCAGTACGGCCAACGAGGCCAGCGCCTGGAGCACCAGCAGCATCAGCGCCGCCACCGGCCAGTTGTACGGCGCCAGCCTCGTCGCGATCCCGGCGACGAGGAATGCCGCAGGCATGAAGTGACCGTCGTGGTCGTAGAACAGAAACTGCGACGACAGCAGCGACATCGATCCGGACCGGCCGGTCAGGATCAGGTCGTCCCAGTAGAAGTAGCCGCGACTCAGGACCAGGCCCCGCACCACCAGCTGCAGCGCGATCAGCGCCAGCGCGATCTGCATGACGCGACGGCCGCACAGTTGCCACCAGCGAGGCGCCCTGGCCGGCCGCCCGTCGGTGGCCGACCCCGAGGCGGACGCCGGGTCCGCGGGGACGAGCATTTCTGCGCGCATGGTTGCACCGACCCTAGTGGCTCGAGTCGATTGAGCCCGCATTCGTGCGGACGCTGGCTAGGATCAGTGTTCGGTGTTGCCGAGAGTCCCGTGCGACCGAGAGGACCCGAATGCGTTTCCTCAAGCTTGCCGCCACTGCCGCCGCACTCATCGCCGTGCCCGCCGCCCTCGCGGCACCAGCCGCACAGGCCCTGACCCCTCGGACCGTCTTCGGGACGGTGACCTGCAAACAGGGTCCGCGGAGTTCGCCACCGGTGGCGGTGTGGGTGGTCGCCGAGAAGGGCGAATCCGGGTGGGCGGAACTCGACAACCCAGTCGGCGCCCGCGGATCGGTGCGCGAGTATTCGTACACGGCCTATGACGCCGAGCGATTCCGACTCGTCGTCGGGTGCGGGGGAACAGCCGAGCAGGCGGAGCGGGCCGTCGTCACCGGCTGGGTGAAATCCGGTCGACACAACCTGACAATGAACTACTGACCGTCCGGCACCAACCCCCACCCTTCTGACCGCCGGGTATCGTCGGGCGGGTGACGTGGAATGAGGTCGGGCCGATGCGGTCGCTGCATCTCCGGCACCTGCTCCTCATTTCCACCATTGCGATGCTGATCGCCCCGGCCTTCGCCCCGAACGGCCCCGCGACCGCAATCGGCGCGACAGTGACGGTTCTCGCCCTTCTCGCGATTGCCGGTCGCAGCGCGATCGAACCGCTTTGCCTCCTTTTCGCGCCCTCGACAGGGCCCGCGCGCGATGAACAACGCCGGCGTGGCTCATTCCGCCGCCAGAGCAGCCCCGATACACCGGGGAAGCCGCAGCCCCGGGCTCCCGGAACTCACCTCTCACTCGCGTAGCTCTTTCTTGCCCTTTCCCTGCGCGCTCCAGTGCAGCGTTGAGCAATCGACGGCCAAGCGCCGCAATTCCCACCTGCACTCGTAGAGCGCGCCTCGCAGTGAGGTGTTCACTCATGCTCGATTTCATCTACTACCCGGTGTCGGGAATCCTGTGGATCTGGCACGCCGTCTTCGGGTTCGCTTTCGGCCCGGACAGCGGACTCACCTGGGTCCTTGCCGTCACGTTTCTCGTCTTCACCCTGCGCGCACTGCTGTACGCGCCCGCGGTCAGACAAATACGCACCGCGCGGCAAATGCAGGAATTACAGCCGCAGATCAAGGCCCTGCAGAAGAAGTATCAGGGTGATCGCCAGCGGCAAGCCCTCGAAATCCAGAAGCTACAGAAAGAACACGGGTTCAACCCACTCATGGGTTGCCTGCCGATCCTGGTGCAGGCACCGGTCTTCATCGGCCTTCTCCACGTCCTCCGGTCGTTCAATCGGACCGGCGACGGATTCGGGCAACTCGGTATGTCGCCCGAGGCCAATGCGAGCACCCCGAACTATTTCTTCAGCGTCGACGAGGTTCAGTCGTTCCTCTCGGCACGCGTGTTCGGGGCCCCGATCTCGGCATGGATCACCCAGCCGAGAGAAGCTCTCGAGGCGTTCGCTCCGTTCGGCGGGATCCCATCGGTCGCGAGCATCGCGGCAGTGGCGATCCCGCTGATGGTCGCTGCAGGCATCGCCACCCATGCGAATGCCCGCGCCTCGATTCGGCGACAGAGCCAGGCGGCACAGGAGAACCCGCAGGCCGCGATCATGAACAGATTGATGCTCTGGGTTTTTCCGCTCGGCGTCCTCGTCGGCGGGCCATTCCTACCCATCGCGATCCTGATCTATTGGGTGAGCAACAACCTCTGGACCTACGGGCAGCAGCATCTCATCTTCCGCCGGATCGACGCCGAGGAGAATGCCAAGCAAGACGCAGGGCGGCCCAAACGCCGTCGCTGACGCCGGGCCGCCTCGGGGTGACTCACATGTCGAACTCGTCCGGGTCCGGTCCCAGCCGGTTGCCGGCGTCCAGGCCGGCGATCGCGACGAGGTCATCCGCGTCGAGCGCGAATTCGAAGACGTCGATGTTCTGCCGAATCCGGTACGGCGTCACGGACTTCGGGATGACGACGTTGCCGATCTGCAGGTGCCACCGCAGCACCACCTGCGCGGTGGACCGCTGATGCTTCTCGGCGATCCGGGCCAGCACCGGGTCGTCGAGCAGCGCACCGCCCTGGCCGAGGGGCGACCATGCCTCGGTGACGATGCCGTGTTCGGCATGGAACGCGCGCAGCTCCGGCTGCGCGAAGTCGGGATGCAGCTCGATCTGGTTGACGGCAGGGATCACGGACGTTTCGTCGATGATGCGGCTCAGCTGAGCGGGCTGGAAGTTGGAGACCCCGATGGAGCGCACCCGCCCCTCCGCCTTCAGCTCGGCGAAGGCACGCCAGATCGCGATGTAGTCCTCGCGCGCCGCGCGAGGCCAGTGGATCAGGTACAGGTCGAGGTAGTCGAGGCCGAGCCGCTCGAGGGAGGCGTCGAACTCGCGGCGAACCGAGTCCGCCGTCCAGGTCTCCCCCGCGCCGTTCCACAGCTTGGTGGTGATGAACAACTCGTCCCGAGCCACCCCGGAGTCCGCGATCGCCCGGCCGGTGCCCACCTCGTTGCGATAGATGGCCGCGGTGTCGATGCTCCGGTAACCGATGCTCAACGCGCTGATGACGGCCGAATAGCTCTCGTCGTCGGGCACCTGCCACACGCCGAAGCCGAGCTGCGGGATGGTGTTGCCGTCGTTCAACGTCACATTCGGGACAGGGCTCAGAGAGGTCATGCAACCCACAACTCCGGCCGTCGGAGCCTTGTTCCCCGCGCGACTGAGACAATCGTCGCCATGACCGCAACACTGCACGCCGACGGGCTGTCCGCATCCCGCGGCGAGCGCACCCTCTTCTCCGGGCTCGACCTCGTCGTGGCCCCCGGCGACGTGATCGGGCTGGTAGGCGCCAACGGCGCGGGCAAGTCGACCCTGCTCTCCATCCTGTCCGGACACACCACCGCCGACATCGAGGGCGCGGTGACGCTCAGCCCGCCGCACTCCACCGTGGGCTATCTCACTCAGGAACCCGAACGCCTCGCAGGCGAGAGTGTCGAGGGATTCCTCGGCAGGCGCACGGGCGTCACCGGGGCGGAGGAGGAGATGAACGCGGCCGCGGAGGCGCTCGCGGAGGACGGCGGCGACGACCGGTACTCACACGCGCTCGAACGGTGGCTCGGCCTCGGCGGGGCCGACCTGTCCGAGCGCGCCGAGAAGGTGCTGAGCGACCTCGGCCTGGACGTCGGGCTCGACGCGGAGATGACCGCACTGTCCGGCGGCCAGGCCGCGCGTGCCGGCCTGGCCTCGCTACTGCTCTCCCGATACGACGTGCTTCTGCTCGACGAACCGACCAACGACCTGGATCTCGACGGCCTCGAGCGGCTCGAACGGTTCGTCGAGGAGGCCCGCACCGGCATCGTGGTGGTCAGCCACGATCGAGAGTTCCTGGCGCGGACCGTGACCGGAATCGTCGAGCTCGATCTCGCCCAGCAGCAGATCGCGGTCTACGACGGCGGCTACGAGGCCTACCTCGCGGAGCGGGCCATCGCCCGCCAGCACGCGCGGGAACGCTACGAGGACTACGCCGACACCAAGTCCGGTCTCGAGGATCGCGCTCAGATGCAGCGCAATTGGCTCGAGCACGGTGTCCGCAACGCCCGACGGAAGGCCAAGGGCGCCGACTCCGACAAGATGGGACGCAAGGCCCGCTCCGAGTCCACCGAGAAGCAGGCCGCGAAGGCCAGGCAGACGCAGCGCCGCATCGAGCGGCTCGAGGTCGTCGAGGAGCCCCGCAAGGAGTGGGAGCTTCGGATGCAGATCGCGGACGCCCCGCGAAGCGGCACCGTGGTGGCCACCGTCAGTGGCGCGGTTGTTCAGCGTGAAACATTCCGGCTCGGACCGATCAGCGCCCAGATCGAATGGGGCGACCGGGTTCTCATCACCGGGCCGAACGGTTCTGGCAAGACGACACTGCTTCGGCTGCTCCTCGGCAAGCTCGTTCCCGACGAGGGCACCACGGCGCTCGGGTCCGGCGTCGCGGTCGGTGAGGTCGACCAGGCCCGCGGACTGTTCGAGGGCGACGAGGCGCTGGCGGCGGCGTTCGGCGCCCAGGTCCCCGACTGGCCCGACGCCGAGGTACGCACCCTGCTGGCCAAGTTCGGCCTGCGCGGCGCGCACGTGCTGCGGTCGGCGAGCTCGCTCTCCCCCGGCGAACGCACCAGGGCCGCACTGGCTCTGCTCCAGGCCCGCGGGGTGAACCTGCTCGTCCTCGACGAGCCGACCAACCACCTGGATCTGCCCGCCATCGAGCAACTCGAGCGCGCGATGGACGAGTACGAGGGCACTCTGCTCCTCGTCACCCACGACCGGCGGATGCTGGACACGATGCGCAGCACCCGCCGGTGGCGGATGGATGGCGGTCAACTCACGGAGGCCTGATCAGCTACCGAAGAGCTGCTGGCCGATGTAGCCACCCTTGGCACAGCCGGGCGGGATCGCGAACACCGCGGACCCGATCGGCGTCGTCCACTGGTTCAGCATGTCCAGCTCCGAAAGTCGTTGCTGGATGGGCACGAACTGGGCATCGACGTCGGCCTGGTAGCAGACGAAGATCAGACCCGAGTCCGAGATCTCGCCCCCGGCCGGCGCCTCGTCGTAGTTGTACCCGCGCCGGTGGATCCGCTGCCGCGGGTCCGCCGACCTGGCCCTGGCGATGTGCGAGAACTCCGGGATCACCGGAAACCCGGTCGCGCCCACCGCGGCGAAATCGGGCTCGTCGTGTTCCGAGTCGCCGGTCAGCGGAGCCCCGTCCGACAGCCTGCGCCCCACCGATTGCTCGCGTCCCGGCCGGTCGACCTTGTCCCACTCGTCGAGGTCGAGGTGGGTGCGCCGGATCACCACCGAGGTTCCGCCTGCCATCCAGGCCTGTCCGGATCCGGTGTCCCAGACCAGGTCCGCGAAATCCGCGGTACCGGGCGACGGGTTCACCGTGCCGTCCACCTGACCGAACAGGTTCCGCATCGTGGTGCCGGGGGCCTGCGTGCCGCGGGCCCGGCGGAAACCGCGCTGGGTCCAGCGCACCGAGCCGACACCCGCGGACCCCTTGAGCAGCACCCGCAGCGCGTGCGCCACGGTGACCGGGTCCTCCGCGCCAACCTGGAGCAGAAGATCCCCACCGCTCCACCGGTCCTCGAGCCGGTCCACCGCGAACGGGGGCAGCGGCCGCAGCCACGCAGGGCGCAGGTGCTCGGCGTTCCCGAGCCGGAAGACGCCCGGACCGAAACCGACCGTCACCGTGAGCCGGGTCGGCTCGGTGGCCAGGTCCGGTTCGGTGTCCGCCAGCGCCGCCCGGCCCTCGGTGAGCCGGGCCGCGTCCTCGGTCCACACCTTCAGCAACCGGATCAGCGCGGCCCGGTCCACCTCCGGTCGGAGATCGAGCGCGACGAACGTCGAGTGCGCCTGCGGCGCCGTGGCGATGCCCGCCTGATGCGTGCCGTAGAACGGCTCGACCTCCGACACGGTGGGCACCGGAGGCCCCGCCGACTGCGGCTCCTGGTCGAGCGTGACCTCGCGTGCGCCCCAGGCCAGGCCGGTGCCGCCGAGAACGACGGCACCGGCGCTGAGCAGGCGGCGCCGGCTCAGCTCAGCCATGATTCCCTTCGTAGCTCTCGTTGGCTCCGGTGAAATCCCGTACCTGGACGGTGGTCTCGGCGGTGGACCCGTCGCCGAAGGTGAGGGTCAGCGGCACGTCGGTGCCCGCCTTCACGGGGGCGGGCAGGCGGAGGAACATGATGTGATCCGCACCGGGCTCGAGCTTGTGCGTGCCCGAGGCGGGGATGGTCACCCCGCCCTCCTTCTTCTGCATCACCATGGTCCCGTCGGGGCCCATCGCCATCTCGTGCACCTCGACGGCAGGCGAGATCGGGCTGCTCACCGCGACCAGGGTCGCGTCGGTCCCGGATCCGTTGACGAGGGTGCCGAAGGCCGCGGTCATCCCGCTGTCGGCCGCCTTCACCCAGGACTCGGTCAGGGTCACCGATTCGGCGGCCGGACGCGCTTCGTCGGCAGAGTTGTCGGAGTCCGACGAGCAGCCCGCGATTGCGAGTCCCATGGACAGAGCGGCGCCTGCGGCCAGCATCCGCCGGCGAGAGAAGATGTTGTTGCTCATGATTGATGTTCCTTCGATACGAGTTCGTTTGTCTTGGAGTGTTTTCCGGAGCGCCACGCGGCGATCCCGAGCGCGAGCCCGGCGATCACCAGGGCGACCGGCCCGAGCAGGCGGCGGTACAGCGGCGATGATTCCGCGGTAGGCGGCCGCTCGGCGGGCGCCTGCGCAGCGGAGACCGGCGCCGGCGTCGTCGCGGCGCCCGCATCCCCGGAGGGCGCGCCCACCTGGTAGCCGAACGTCCCGGTGAGCGGGTGCCCGTCGTCGGACACCGCCCGCCAGCGGACGTTGACGGACCCGGAGCCGGCCTTCACCCGCTGGATCATCCTGGCGCCGTCGCGCGTGACCGGGCCGTCGTCGAGCCGGGTCCCGTCCGCGGTGGTGACCACGATCGCGGCGCCCGTCTTCTGTACCGCCGTGGAGAAGGTCAACACCACCTCGGTGGGCGCCGCCGCCAGCACGCCGTCCCGCGCGGGAGACGTGGACAGCAGCTCTGAGTGCGCCGACGCCACCGGTGCGGTCAGCACGACCGCGCCCAGTGCCAGCAGCAGGGCGATCGCCGCCCGCCTCATGCCGGTTGCCGCCTCGAACGCAGCCCCAGCAGCACGTCCACGATCAGGAAGCCGAGCAGCGAGAGGCCGAGCAGCGGCACGAAGATGCCGACGGCAACCGCGATCACCGCGATGCCACCGATGGCGGGCCAGGGCAGCCGCCGCAGGGCGCCGCGGCGCGGCACGGTGCCGAGCGCGAAGCCCTCCGACCGGCGGGGACGCCGCTGCCACCACATCCGGTAGCCGGTCACGATCAGCGTGATCAGCGACAGCGCGAGCGCCCCGAGCAGCAGCTGGTTGGCGAAGCCGAACAGCGTGCCCATGTGGCCGGCGATCCCCCACTGGCTCAGCTTGGCCGCCAGCGGCCAGTCCGCGAACCGCTGCTCGTCGGTGACCTGCATCGTCGCGGCGTCGACCGCGATCGAATCGCCGCCGGTCGCGGTCTCCTTCACCGTCCAGGCCTTTGAGGCGCTGGCCGGGATCGTCGCGGACAGCGATCCGGTCATCCCCTGATCGCGAGCCACCGCCAGCACGCCGTCCACGGCCGACGGGTCCGTGGGAGCGCCGTCGGCGACCGGGACGGCCGGTGCGCCGTGCCCCGCGTGCTCGCCCGCGGGCGCAGCCTGGACGGACCCGAGCGTGATGTCCAGCTTCGGGGTGGTCCAGCTCATCTCGGTGCGGACCGTCTTCACGTTCTTGCCGGCATGGTCCGACCAGGTCAGTCCGGTGATCGAGAGGAAGACCAGGCCGAGGGCCGCGCAGGCACCGACGACACCGTGCCAGTTCAGCGTGCTCCGCCGCCCGGTCACCGACCGGTCCACCGTCAGCAACCGGCCCCGGTCGCCGTTCGCGCGATCGCGGCGGTGCTTGGTCCACCACAGGTACAGACCGGCAAGCACGATCACGCCGAGCCAGGATGCGGCCAACTCGCTGTAGAGGTTGCCGACCTCGCCCAGGTGCAGGTTCTTGTGCAACGCCGACAGCCAGGCACGCAGCGGCAGGTCACCGGAGTCCGTCGCCAGTGCGCCGAGCACCTTGCCGCTGTCCGGGTCGACGAAGACGGTGGTCTCCCCCGAGCCGACGCTCGGGTCGGCGAACGCCACCCGGGTCGACCCTCCTGCCTCGGCGGTCTGCAGCGACAGCAGCGTGGACGGGTCGCGGCCGTCGAGAGCGGCTTGGAGTTGCTCGGACGCGGGCAGCGGACTATCCGTGGCGGGCGCCTCGAGGTAGTTCCCGTAGGCGAGCTTCTCCAGCGTCGGCGCGAACGCGTAGATGAATCCCGTCAGGGCCGCGACCAGGAGGAACGGGCCGACGAACACGCCCGCATAGAAGTGCAGTCGCAGCAGGAGCTTGCGCAGCGCCTGGGATTCGGTGCCCGGCGGCGTGGATTTGGGCACGCCGGGTTCGGTGGTGATGGTCATGACATCGCTTTCGTCGATCAGACTGTGGGTGCGCGGGACCCCATGGGAACCGCGAGAGACCGCGCCCGGGCCGAGGCGGCCGTGGTTACGCGGTGGGGTGAGATGTGATCAGACGAAAAGCGGTGGGCCGCGCCGCGATACCGACACGCGGCAGAGCGCGGACACGAGCGGGTGCACCTCGACGACGGGTCGCCAGCTGCGGGGTCGTTCGAGGACGGGGAGGGCGACGACGAGTGCGGCGACGACCGCGCGCAGCGCGGCCTCCGTGCGCGGGCCGATCCGTTCGGCCGCCGCGATGAGCGCGGCGCAGACACCGATCGCGACGGCGTGCGCGGCGAGCATCTGCGGGCTCATGCCGCCGATCGGACCCGAGGCCATGTCCGCGTGGTGACCGCCGCCGCCGAACGCCAGCGTGGTGTGGGCGCCGAGCTGCCCGACCGCCAAGATCGGGACCAGCGCCGGGCCACCGCGGCGAAGCACGGGGACGGCGGCCATCACGGCGACCAGCACCGCGGAGAATCCGACGAGAAGCATGAGGGTGGACCCGGCGGGCAGTCCGCCGCCGCCCACGCCGTGCGCGGCGACGGCCACGGCCGCGGTGGTCGAGCCGACGGACGCACAGCGCACACGGCGAGAGAGCTTCTCACCTGGGCCGACACGCATGGGCGAACGGTACTACATCGAGTAGGACTCATTCGACGGCCATGGGGACTACTTGACAGACTGTTGTGTTTTCCCAACAATCTGATGCATGAGCCCGGTACGGCGCGGCGAATCGCGCCACATCTTCAACCGCATCGCGGTGCTGCGGGCCGAGCGCTCGCTGAGTCGGGTCCGGCTGGCCGAACTGATCGAGGTGAACCCGCAGACCGTGGGTGCGCTCGAACGCGGCGACCACTACCCGAGCCTCGACCTGGCGATGCGGATCTGCGAGGTGTTCGGCCTGCCGATCGAGGCGGTGTTCTCGCGGAACGAGTTCACGCCGCTGTCCACCGAGCTCTACCGATCACGCGAGTCAGGAGTGAACCGAGATGCCTGAGATGAACCTCGTCGAGCGTTATCAGGCGCACCGAGTGCGCCGGTTCCTCGCGAACTCCGACAAGTGGCGGCACCTACTGCCCGGCTGGCGGACCCAGCGCCGACGCCGCATCCTCGTGGTCGCGCTCGCCGTGACCTTCGCCTTCATGCTCGTGGTCGGGGTGCTGTGCCACTTCTTCGAGCAGGCCCCGCTGCTGTGGCTGCCCGCCTGCCTGCTGTTCTTCCTAGTCTGGCCGTCGCTGGCCATCGTCTCGGGCCGTCAGGGCGACGCGCCCGCCGGAGCCCTGGACGAGTGGGAGGTCCAGCAGCAGAACAGCGCCCGTTCGATCTCCCTGAGCATCACCCAGTGGCTGGTGATGATCCCCGTGATCTACCTGACCTACGGCAGTGCCGTCACCGGCGGCACCCACACGACCATGGCCTACACGGGCGGGCTGCTCACCCTCACCATGCTGATGATCGGCGGTTGCCTGCCCGCGATGATCCTGGCCTGGAGCCGCCCCGACCCCGATCCCGAGTCCGATGAATTCCCCATGGAGGCAGCGTGACCGACAGCCACACCCTCACCATCGACCGCATCTCCAAGCGCTACGGCGACGTGGTCGCGCTCGACGACCTCAGCTTCGAGGTGCGCCAGGGCGAGATCTTCGGTTTCGTCGGCAGCAACGGCGCGGGCAAGACCACCACGATGCGGATCGCGCTCGGGGTGCTGTCCGCCGATTCCGGCGAGGTGCGGCTCGGCGGCCGACCCGTCGACCTGGACGTGCGTCGCACCATCGGGTACATGCCCGAGGAGCGCGGCCTCTACCCGAAGATGAAGGTCGGCGCCCAGCTCTCGTACCTCGCCGAACTGCACGGACTCTCGCGCGCCGAGGCGAGATCGGCGGTGACCCGCTGGACCGAGCGGCTCGGGATCGCCGAACGCGTCGGTGACACCGTCGACTCGCTGAGCCTGGGCAACCAGCAGCGGGTCCAGTTGGCCGCGGCGCTGGTGCACGACCCGGCGGTGCTGGTCCTGGACGAGCCGTTCTCCGGTCTCGACCCGGTCGCGGTGGACGTGATGAGCGACGTGCTGATCGAGAAGGCGAGGACCGGGGTGCCGGTGATCTTCTCCAGCCACCAGCTCGACCTGGTACAGCGACTGTGCGACCGCGTCGGCATCATCAAGCACGGCAAGATGCGCGCGATCGGCACCGTCGACGAACTGCGTGGCGGCGAGAGCGCCCAGCTCGTCGTGCACGCCCCCGGCGCGACCGCGGACTGGGCACGGCATCTGGCGGGGGTGAGCACCGTGAGCCACTCCGACGGTCGCACCGTGCTGACGCTCGACCCAGGAGCCGACGACCAGGAGATCCTCGCCGCCGCCATGAAGACCGGACCGGTGCACGAGTTCTCGTTGCACCGCCCGTCCCTCACCGAACTGTTCCGAGAGGTGGTCGCGGCATGAACACCGCCCGCGCAGTACGCCTGGTCGCCAGGCGCGAGTTCCTCACCCAGGTCCGCAAGAAGAGCTTCCTGATCAGCAACGTGGTCATCCTGATCGCCATCGTCGGCGGCATCGTCGGGTACTCGATCTTCTCGGGCGGCGACGACGCCGACCGCGCCGCCATCGGACTGGTCGGGGACCAGTCGCTGTCCCCTGCCCTGGTGGCCGCCGGAGAGCAGGTGGGCACGTCGGTTGAGGTGTCCGAGATCCCCGACGAACAGACCGCCCGGGACCGCGTCGGCAGCGGCGACCTGGACGTGGCTCTGATCCCGAACCCGGACGGATCCGCCACCGCGGTCACCGAATCCGAGATCGACGCCGGGCTGCGCACCGTCGTCGACATCGCGGTCACCGGCCAGGCACAGCAGCGGGCGCTGACGGCCCAAGGCGTCGACGTCGAGCAGTTGAGCGCGGACATGGGCGCGGCCGTGGTCACGGTGGAGACGATCGATCCGCCCGATCCCGAGGAGGGCCAGCGCATCGCGATGTCCATCGCCGCGGTGACCCTGCTGTACATGCAGATCCTCGGCTTCGGCATGTATGTCGCGATGGGCGTCGTGGAGGAGAAGTCCAGCCGGGTGGTCGAGCTGCTGCTGTCCACCCTGCGCCCGCTGCAACTGTTGTGGGGCAAGGTCATCGGCATCGGCGCGGTCGGGCTGGTGCAGCTGGCGGCGTACGGTGTCGCGGGAGTCGGCGCCGGACTCGCGACCGGCGTCCTGACCGTCACCGGCACCGCGCTCGGCGTGTTCGCGGGCACCCTCGGCTGGTTTGTCCTCGGCTTCACGTTCTTCGCGGTGCTCTACGCCGCGGCCGGCTCGATGGTCTCGCGCCAGGAGGACGTGAACTCCACCACGATGCCCCTGATGCTGCTGATCATGGCGATGTTCTTCTCCGCCTTCTCCGCGGTCGGCAACCCGGACGGCACCCTGAGCAACGTGCTGAGCTGGATCCCGCCGTTCTCGGCGATCCTGATGCCGCTGCGGATGGCGGCCGGGGTGACCGGCCCGGTGCAGGTGATCGGCACCATCGCGCTGATGACCGTGGTCACCGTGGCGCTCTCGCTCGTCGCCGCGAAGATCTACCAGCGCTCGATCCTGCGGGTCGGCAAGACGGTGTCCTGGCGGGAGGCGTTCGGCCGATAGGGTCGGGCCATGACCGTGCGCCTGTCGGCCCAGCAGATCCTGGACCTGGTACTCGATTCCGGGAGCTTCGAATCCTGGGACCGGCCGCCCGTGCCGGTCGAAGCGAACGCCTCCTACCGCGCCGACCTCGACGCGGCCGCCGCCAAGACCGGCTTGGACGAGTCCGTGATCACCGGGGTCGGGACGGTTCGGGGTCGCCGGGTCGCGGTGATCGCCTGCGAGTTCGGATTCCTCGCCGGGTCCATCGGCGTCGCGGCCGCCGAGCGGATCGTCACCGCGATCGAGCGGGCGACCGCCGAGCGGCTGCCGCTGCTGGCGTCCCCGACGTCGGGCGGCACCCGGATGCAGGAGGGCACCCTCGCCTTCGTGCAGATGGTGAAGATCGCGGCGGCGGTCACAGTGCACAAGGCCGCACACCTGCCGTACCTGGTGTACCTGCGCAACCCGACGACCGGCGGGGTGTTCGCGTCCTGGGGTTCACTCGGGCACGTCACGGTCGCCGAGCCGGGGGCGCTGATCGGTTTCCTGGGCCCTCGGGTCTACCAGGCGCTGTACGGCGAGAAGTTCCCCGAGGGCGTGCAGACCGCCGAGAACCTCTACAACAGCGGCGTCATCGACGGTGTCGTGGCACCGGAGTGGTTGCGGCACCTGGTTCATCGCGCGTTGCGGGTGATGACCGGCGAGACCGGGCGGTGGCAGGACCCGCATCCCGAGCCCGCCGACATTCCGGACGTGCCCGCCTGGCAGTCGGTGATGCTCTCGCGCCGGGCCGACCGTCCCGGCATCCGGCAACTGCTGCGGTACGCGGCCACCGAGCAGATCCCGCTCAGCGGCACCGGGCAGGGCGAGGCCGACCAGACCGTGCTGGTGTCGCTTGCGCGATTCCGGGGGGCGCCGTGCGTGCTGTTCGGCCAGGACCGCAGCGGTCAGTCCCCGGAACACACGATGGGACCGGCCGCGCTCCGCGAGGCGAGGCGGGCGATGAAACTCGCCGAGGAACTGCGGATCCCGCTGGTGCTGGTCATAGACACGCTCGGCGCCTCGCTGTCGAAGGAGGCCGAGGAGAAGGGGCTGGCCCCGGAGATCGCGCGCTGCCTCGCGGACCTGGTCACCCTCGACACGGCCACCGTCTCGGTGCTGCTCGGGCAGGGCACCGGCGGCGGCGCCCTCGCACTGCTGCCCGCGGACCGGGTGTTGTCCGCGCAGAACGGTTGGCTCGCACCGCTTCCCCCGGAGGGCGCGAGCGCCATCGTGCACCGCGACACCACGCACGCGCCGCAGATGGCCGCCGCTCAGGGCATCCGCTCACTGGACCTGTTGCGGGACGGCATCATCGACGCGATCATCCCGGAGTTGCCCGACGCGGCGGACGAGCCGATCGGGTTCTCCAAGCGGGTCGGCGAGGCGATCGCCAGGGAGCTGTCCGGCCTGGTCGATCAACCCGCGGCGGATCGGTACGCGGCCCGGATCGCGCGCTATCGGAACCTGGGCGTGCCGCGCTGAACCGTCAGCGATATCCGGTGGTGTCGGCCGGTTTTCCGGGATCCTGGACCTCGACCAGGTATCGCCACGCATCGGGCCTGCTGCCGTCGAGATCGGTGAAGCCGTACTCCCGCGCCAGCTGCCCGCTGGAGAGCGACCTCCCGTTCCAGCGCGCGACATCGGGATCCTGAGCGAGGGCCGCGACGCCCCGGCCCACGTAGCTGGGGCTCTCCGAGATGGCGAAATGCGGGATCCGCTCGGTGGCATCGCGCCAGTTCGCTTCGGTGACCCCGAAGTTGTCGAGCATCATCTCCGAGCGCAACCAGCCCGGAGTGACCAGGACCGCGGTCGCACCGCGCGGGCCCAGCTCGTGGGCCAGCCCGAACGCCATCCGGCTCACCGCGGCCTTGGCCAGGTCGTAGAAGAAGGACACCCGATAGTTGGCGGCGTTGTACTCGTCGGTCCCGTCGGTCACCTCGACGACCAGGCCACCCGGGGTCTCCAGGAGGAGCGGGATCGCGAAATGGCTTGTGATGGCGTGGGTGTCTACGCCGAGCCGCAGGTACCGCAGGCCAACATCGAGGGAGGACTCCCACACCGTCTTGTCCCACTCCATCTCGGTGGCTCCCCAGATGTCGTTGACCAACACGTGCAGGGCGCCCTGCTCGTCCCGGATCCGCGCCACCAGTGCGCGCACCTCCTCGGGCACCAGGTGGTCCACCCGGACCGGGATCCCGTGACCACCCGCGGCGTCCACCAGGGCCGCGGTCTCCTCGATCGTCTCCGGCCGGTCCATCTCCGACCGCAGCGACCCGCTGGTGCGGCCGGTGACGTAGACGGTTGCGCCCGCCGCACCGAGCTCGGTGGCGATCCCCCGGCCCGCGCCCCTGGTCGCGCCCGCGACCAATGCCACCTTCCCCCGCATCAAGAAGCTCCGCCCGCCGCGGTCGCGGGGATGATCACCGCCACCACGATCGCGGCGTTCACGGCCTCGACCGTCCTGCGGACGGCCGCCCCCGCCCACTCACCGTCGGCGATCTCCTTGGCCCGCTTCTTGATTGCGCGTCGGTCACCGTCCGTGACGACCTTGGCCGCCGCGTCGACGGCGGAGAGCAGCGAGATCAGCGCGGCAGTCCGCTCGGTCGGGGCGGCGCCGTCCACCAGTGCCGCGCGCAGCTCGTCGCGGACCGCACGCTCGTGGCTCTCGTCGACCGCGGGCCACACCGTGGTCGGGAAGATCCCGAGCAGGCGCCCCTTCGACTCACGAACCCAACCCCTGTCCACGATCCGTTGGAGAAGGGCCTCGCGGAGCCGCTGGTCGATCTTCTCGATCGCACGCTCCGGCTTGAGCGGCTTCGATTCCCGGATCCGTGCGACCGCGCCCGCGAGGATCGGGTCCTCGGGCGGCTCGTCCTCGCTCAGCACGAGCCTGCCCTTCTTCACCTCCTCCCCCTCACCGGCCGGGCGAACCAGGCCACCCAGCGCGAGTTCGAGGAGGACGGCACCGGCCAACGCCCTTGGCAGCGCGGTGCCGTCGATCAGCGGCTTGCCGGATTCGTCGTCGAGCAGGAGCAGGAGCAGATCTTCGGCGAGAAGAGTCATGCATCCACGGTACTTCGGATCAGTAGGGTGAGGGCCATGAGCACCGCGGGCGCGTACAGGTCAGCCATCGCCGAGAGCACCGCCGACCCGGACGCCTTCTGGCTCCTGGCCGCGGAGGCCATCGACTGGGACACCGCGCCGACGAGTGCCCTCGACGACTCCGATGCCCCGATGTACCGCTGGTTTCCCGGCGCCACGCTGAACACCTGCTTCAACGCGCTCGACCGCCACGTCGCCGCCGGTCGCGGCGAGCAGGCGGCGCTGATCTACGACTCCGCGATGCTGGGCACTGCCCGCACCTACAGCTACGCCGAGATGCTCGACGAGGTATCGCGTTTCGCCGGCGTTCTGGTCGCGCAGGGCGTGACGGCGGGCGACCGGGTGATCGTGTACATGCCGATGATCCCGGAGGCCGCGATCGCGATGCTCGCCTGTGCACGCATCGGCGCGATCCACTCCGTGGTGTTCGGCGGTTTCGCGGCCGCGGAACTGGCCGCCCGCATCGACGACGCCGAGCCGAAGGCCCTGATCACCGCGTCCGGCGGACTCGAACCGGGCCGGACCATCGAGTACCTGCCCATCGTGGAGCGGGCACTCGGGTTGACCGCGAACGCACCCGGCACCGTGATCGTCAAGAACCGCGGGCAGATCCCGGGATCGGCGGGCGACGTCGCGGGCTGGCTGGACTGGGACGCGGCGGTCGCCGCCGCCGAACCGGCCGGCTGCGTGTCCGTCGCCGCGACCGATCCGCTCTACATCCTGTACACCTCCGGCACCACCGGAAAGCCGAAGGGCGTGGTCCGCGACAACGGCGGCCACGCGGTCGCCCTGGCCTGGTCGATGCGCAACCTCTACGACATCGGCCCTGGTCAGGTGATGTGGACGGCATCCGACGTCGGCTGGGTCGTCGGGCACTCGTACATCGTCTACGGCCCGCTCCTTGTCGGCGCGACGACGGTGCTCTACGAGGGCAAGCCGGTCGGAACCCCCGACGCGGGCGCGTTCTGGCGCGTGATCGGCGACCACGGCGTGCGCGCGCTGTTCACCGCGCCGACCGCGATCCGGGCGATCCGCAAGGTCGATCCGGAGGCGAAAGAACTTGCACAGTACGACATCTCCTCCCTCGCGACGCTGTTCGCGGCCGGCGAGCGACTCGACCCCGACACCTACGAGTGGGCCACCGCGAAGCTCGGCGTCCCGGTGATCGACCACTGGTGGCAGACCGAGACCGGCTGGGCCATCTGCGCGAACCTGCGCGGGCTCGAGCCGATGCCCATCAAGGCAGGCTCCCCCACCGTGCCGGTGCCCGGCTATCACGTCGAGATCCTGGACGGGGAGGGCGCGCCGCTACCCGCAGGCGCCGAGGGCAACATCGTCATCACGTTGCCGATGCCGCCCGGCACGCTGGCCGGGCTCTGGCGGGACGAGGACCGGTACGTCAAGTCCTACCTGGCGACCTTCCCCGGCCACTACCTGACCGGCGACTCCGGCTACATCGACTCCGACGGCTACGTGTTCGTGCTCGGCCGCAGCGATGACGTCATCAACGTTGCGGGGCACCGGCTTTCGACAGGGAGCATGGAGGCCGTCGTCGCCGGGCACGCCGCTGTCGCCGAGTGCGCGGTGATCGGGATCAAGGACGAGCTCAAGGGACAGCGGCCGAGCGGATATGTCGTGCTCAAGGCCGGCGCCGACATCGACCCGGAGCAGCTCCGGGTCGAGCTGGTGGCCATGGTGCGCGATCAGATCGGAGCGGTCGCGACCTTCCGTGACGTGACCGTCGTACAGGCGCTGCCCAAGACACGCTCCGGGAAGATCCTGCGCAAGACCATGCGGCAGATCGCCGACCACGACGAGTACACCGTGCCCTCGACCATCGAGGATCCCGCGGTGCTCGACGCGCTGGCGCGACTGCTGGGTGGGCAGGACGCCTAGGACGGTCGGGGCGGGCGGGGGACGAAAAACCCCGTGCGCGCCTGATACTCGGCGTAGCCCGGACGCTGCGACATCGACTTCTCGAGCAGCCGGGCACCGGTGGCGTACACGAGAAAGTAGGTCATCAGGACCGGGGAGGCGATGGTGAGCGGCCCGGGCCACACGCTCGCGGCGACAAGCCACAGCCCCCACCACACACACGCGTCACCGAAGTAGTTCGGGTGACGGGTCCATGCCCACAGCCCGACGTCCATGACGCGGCCGCGGTTGGCTGGTTCCGCCTTGAAGCGCTCGAGTTGGCTGTCGCCGACGGCCTCGAACACGAACCCCACGACCCACACGGCCGCGCCGAGGCCGAGGACCGCGACACCGGGCCCATGGGTGGCGCCGAGCACCGCGGATAGTTGCAGCGGCAGCGACACGAACCACTGCGCGGCTCCCTGGGTGAGGAAGATCTTCCGTATCACCACCACGGTGCGGGAACCCGCCGAGCGGGCCAGCAGCTCCTCGTAGCGGGGGTCCTCGCCGCGCCCCCTGGACTTGACGTGCATGTGCCAGCTCAGGCGCAGCCCCCACACTGCGACCAGAAGCACCAGCAGAACCCGGCGCGTCACATCGCCCCCGCCGACCGTCGCCGCCACCACCGCTACCAGGACGAAGCCGAGGCCCCAGGACACATCGACCACGTTGTAGCGCCCGATCCTGCGGCCGATCGCGAACGTGGCCGCCTGCAGCAGCACCAGCACCAGCAGGCTGGTCACGCTGACCGCGGCAAAACCCGCGGGACCGGTGGCGTTCACCGCGGACCGATCCCACGGTCGAAGACGATCTGCTGGACGTCGAGATAGCCCGAACGGAACCCCGACTCGGAGTAGGCCAGATAGAACAGCCACATGCGCCGGAAGGTCTCGTCGAACCCGAGCGCGGCGACGTCGGCGCTGCGCGCGGCGAACCGGTCCTTCCACAACCTCAGCGTTTCCGCGTAGTGCCCGCCCAGCGACGTCAGCTCCCGCACCCGGAGTGTCGTGTGCCGAGAGGTGACCGCCTCGATCGCCTCCGTCGACGGCAGGCAACCGCCAGGGAAGATGTACTTGTGCACCCAGGTGTAGGTGTCCCGGGTGGCCAGCATCCGGTCGTGCGTCATCGTGATCGCCTGCAACGCCACCGTGCCCTCGGGGGCGAGCAATCGGTCCAGCGCGGCGAAGTACGTCTCCCAGAACCGATGACCCACCGCCTCGATCATCTCCACGGAGACGATCGCGTCGTACTCGCCCTCGACCGCGCGATAGTCGAGCAGGTCGACCTGCACCGAGTCGGCGTGCCCGGCCTCGGCCACGCGACGGCGCGCCAGCGCCTGTTGCTCCGCCGACAACGTGACCGAGCGGACGGTGGCTCCCCGCTGCGCGGCACGGATACACAGCTCCCCCCACCCGGTGCCGATCTCGAGTAGCCGGGTGCCCGGTCCAACGCCCGCCGCGTCCAGCAGTCGATCGATCTTGCGGCGCTGCGCGTTTGCCAGCTGCTCCCATCCGACCGGTCCCCCGTGGAACAATGCGCTGGAGTAGGTCATCGTCTCGTCGAGGAAGAGCTCGAACAGGTCGTTTGACAGGTCGTAGTGCCGGGCGACGTTCGACCGTGCGTTCTGTTCGGTGCCGAGGTCGCAAGCGGGCGGCGCGGCGACGAACAGCCTGCGGAGCCGCTGCAGCGGACGTGGGACCAGTGTCTCCACCCCGGCAGCGAAGGCCGTCAGGACCGCGGCCAGGTCCGGCGCGGTCCAGTCACCCACCATGTAGGCCTCCCCGAACCCGATCAGCCCGCCGTCGGCGAGCCTCGCGGCGAATGCGTCCGGTCGCCGGATGATCATGCGCGGCAGGATGTCTCGGCGGTCGCCGGCGCCGACGACCGAGCCGTCTGGATACTCGACGCGGATCGCGAGGCGAGCGGCTGCCCGGCGGAACAGTCGATCGGCCCCTGCCGCGAGGAATCGCGCACGCGGTCCCGCTGGGACGTCCGCTAGGCCCGGCCAGATCCGGTCGTCGATGTCGGTCCTCACACTCTCCGCGGTCACTGTGCCGTCTCCTTCTGGTCGGTGGTCGGCCTGGGCGCGATGGGTACCCCACGCGCCCACAATCTGATGCCCTGCACTCTGATTCGCGCCGCGACCGTCAGCGGTGCCAGCGGCGCCGCCAGTAGTGCGTGCACCACGTTCGCGGTGGTCGCGGGTCGTCGGCGCCCACGCATGGTCGCGGCGAAGGGGGCTCGCCCGTCCCGGTGCAGCACGACACGGATATCGAGGCCCTCGGCGGGTTCCGCCAGCCGCATCGCGTAGACGCCCTCGACCTCGTTGAACGGTGAGACGTAGAACCGCTTGTCGGTCGCAGCGCAGCCGTTCCGATCGGTGCGGACCAGGTAGCAGTGCCTGCCCCCGTAGGTGTTGTGCACCTCGGCGAGCACGCAGCGCAGGTCACCGGCACTGTCGTGACACCAGAACAGGCTCAACGGGTTGAACACGTAGCCCAGCACCCGCGCGTTCATCAGCGCCGTCACCCGCCCGCCCTGCAGGTCGATGCCGTGCGCGGCCAGCACGGCATCGACCCGTTCCCTGAGGGTTCGGCCCCCGCCGGGCTCGAGATGGTCCTCGGCCCGGAATCCGGCGAACGGCTGGAGCCACCACGGCAGTCGCGGTAGCGCGTCGAGGTCGATGAACCAGCTGTAGCTGCGGTATTCGAAGGCGTTGTGAACGGGTTCCGTTCGGACGTGCCGGATCCTGGTCCGGTAGAGGGCGGCGACGGACCCGTTCACCGCGCGGCCTGCCGAACCTCGGCGGCCGCGACCGTGTCCCACACCCCGCCGACCCGTTCGGCGGCGCGCAGACCGGAGAGCGCTCCGTCCTCGTGGAACCCCCAACCGTGATAGGCACCGGCGAACGCGAGTGTCTCCGAGCCGAGATCCGCCAGACGGGACTGGGCCGCGACGGATTCCGGGGTATAGATCGGATGCTCGTAAGTCATCTCCGCGATCACAGACGCCGGGTCCACCAGGTGCGATCCGCCCAGCGTCACGAGGAATCGACGGTCGGTGACCGCGTCGATGCGCATCAATCGGGTCAGGTCGTAGGTGACGATCACCCCGTGCGGCCCGGCGCCACCATCGGGGATCAGGTAGTTCCAGGAGGCCCTGGCCCGCGGCGCCCGCGGCAGGACGGACTGATCGGTGTGCAGCTGAGCGTGATTGGTCGAGTAGGGCATGGCGCCGAGGACGGACTTCTCGAGTGTGGAGGCGCGGTCGCCGAGCATCGCCAGGGCCTGGTGGGGGTGCACGGCGACGACGGCGGCATCGAAGTACCGCACCTCGCCGGTCGCGTCGATCACGCACACCCCGTCGCGGCGGTCGATCCGGGTCACCGCGGTGCCGGTGAGCACCTCGTCGATCCGGGATGCGACCTTCTCGACGTAGTTCGACGATCCGCCGGTGACGGTCCGCCATGGCACCGAACCGAAAACGGTGAGCATGCCGTGGTGGTCGAGGAAGGTGAACAGGTACCGCGCCGGGTAGCTCGCGGCCAGCGCGGGGTCGCAGGACCAGACCGCCGCCACCAGCGGCGTCACGAAGTGGTCGAGAAAATACCGACTGAAGCGGTGTCGGGCGAGGAAGTCGGCGAGCGTCTCGTCCGCGTCCGGGCCGTCGACAGGCAGGCCGAGGACGCGGCGGGCGGACCGGTGGAACCTCGTGACCTCCGCGAGCATGCGCCAGTGCCGCGTGCGCCGCAGCGAACCTACGGTCGGGAACAGCCCACGCAGACCCCGCGCGCCCGCGTATTCGAGACCGTTGATGTCGGACCGGATCGACATCGACATGTCCGATTCCTGGGTGTCGACGCCGAGCTCCGAGAAGAGTCGGAGCAGCGTGGGATAGGTCCGGTCGTTGTGCACGATGAACCCGGTGTCCAGCGACACAGACTGCCCCGTGCCGAGGTGCACCGTGTGCGTGTGCGCGTGCCCGCCGAGCCGGTCGTCGGCCTCGTACAGGGTGACGCGATCTCGGCGGGACAGGACGTGGGCGGCGGTCAGACCGGCGACGCCGCCACCGATCACGGCGACGTTCCGGCCCGCGGGGAGGTTCTGCATACGAGTGGTTCGGAGCAGGTCCGGTTTCGGATGGGTGGCAATTCGGACCAATCTGCACGGCCATCCGCTCCGAAGCACTGTACGAGCGGACCTCCAACCGAGAGGTCGGCATTCGGAGAGGGATTGCTATGAACTCCAGCAAGCGGAAGATCCTGACGGCGTTCGGCGTCAGTGCGGTTGCCGTGCTCGGACTCGGGGCCTGTTCGTCAAACGATTCGAACTCCTCGTCCGCCTCGGAATCGGCCGCGGCGCCTCAGACGGAGACCTCCGAATCCATGGATGGCTCCGACGCCATGGCCTCCTCGTTGGTCGGCCCGGGCTGCGCCGGATACGCCGAACAGGTACCCACCGGGCCGGGTTCGGTCGACGGCATGGCTCAGGATCCCGTCGCGGTGGCCGCGTCGAACAACCCGATGCTCACGACGTTGACCGCGGCGGTGTCCGGACAGCTGAATCCAGATGTGAACCTGGTCGACACCCTCAACGGCGGACAATTCACCGTTTTTGCGCCGGTCGACTCGGCCTTCGCGAAGGTCGACCCGGCCACCATCGACAGTCTCAAAACCGACTCTGCAACGCTGACAAAGGTCCTCACCTACCACGTCGTGCCCGGTCGGATCGCGCCGAGCGACATCGAGGGTACCCAGACCACGGTCGAGGGTGGCACGGTAGAGGTGACCGGTTCCGGCGACAATTGGAAGGTCAACGAAGCCGGCGTCATCTGTGGCGGCGTCCAGACCGCGAACGCCACCGTGTACCTGATCGACTCTGTACTGATGCCGAAATAGACGAAGGGACGGGCAAATGAGGAATCCGCTCCTCCGCACCGCTGTCGGCCTGTTCTCAGCCGCAGGCGCCGTGCTCCTCGCGGCACCAGCCGCGGCCGCACCCCTGGCACCAGTCCCGTCGCTTGACGTGCAGCGGTACATGGGTACCTGGCATCAGCTCGCCGCGATACCACAACCGTTCAGCCTGAACTGTGCCAGCGACACCCGGGCCACGTACTCGCTCCTCGACGCGCAGAACGTGCGTGTCGAGAACAGCTGCACCACGTGGACCAGGGGCAGCAGCGGCGTCACCGGCAATGCGCGGGTGAACGACCCCGCCACCATGGCGCAGCTGCATGTGAGTTTCCCCGGAGTGTCCACCCAGGACTCGCTGGACGGGCCGACGAACTACGTCGTGAGCCACATCGCCGACGACTACTCGTGGGCACTGGTCGGGGACCCGGCCCGATTCTCCGGATTCGTGCTGTCGCGGTCCGCGTCGGCGACCGCCGAACGCTGGCAGGAGATCCGCTCGGTTGTCGAATCACGCGGGTACAACTCGTGCCTGCTGCTCACCTCGCCGACGACCGGAGGGCGCGAAGACATCCGCCCGCTGTGCACGGTCTGACAGGCGCCGAGCGGGTTCAGGAATCGAGGGGAAACTGCCTGGCCGCGGTGCCCGTGATGTTGTTGACCATGCCCTTGAAGATGACCCCATGGAACGGGAGGATCGCGTACCAGTAGACGCGCCCCGCAATGCCGCGGGGGAAGAAGATGGCCCGCTGATCGAGCCGGGACGTGCCCGCGGCGGCGGGATGCACACGCCACTCGAGCCACGCCCCTCCCGGCGCTCGCATCTCCGCACGCAGTCGCAGCAGGGTGCCGCGCTCGATCTTTTCCACCCGCCAGAAGTCCAGCGCGTCTCCGGTCTGGAGCCGCCGCGCGTCGCGGCGGCCGCGGGACAGTCCGACTCCCCCGACCAGTCGGTCCAGCCAGCCACGGACCGCCCATGCGAGCGGGAACGAGTACCAGCCGTTCTCCCCGCCGATACTCTCGACCACCTGCCACAGCGTCCGCTGGTCCGCCTCGCACACCTTGCTGCGCTCGTCGGTGTAGACCACCTCGCCTGCCCAAGACGGGTCGGACGGAAGGGGGTCCGAGGGTGCCCCCACCGGGGACGCATTGGCCCACGTGGTCTCCACCTCGCCGCGTTCGATGCGGCGAAGAGCCAGACCAACGGCGTCGCGGTACGAGGTCAGCCCCTCCGCAGGCGGCGGGATGACCTCGTCGATGCCGTGTTCGACCATCACGGCATCGTTGTGCAGCGACTCGATCAGGGCCCGGCCCAGGCCGGTGGGGATCGGCGTCACCAGCCCGATCCACAGACCGGCCAGCCTCGGTGTCAGCACCGGGAGCACCACGATGCGGCGGTTCGCCAGGCCCGCGACCTGCGCGTAGACCTTCATCATGTCGCCATAGCGCAGCACGTCCGGGCCCCCGATGTCGTAACTGCGGCTGTGCGGCAGTGGGGCCTCGGCGGCCGCGATCAGGTAGTACAGGACATCGCGGACCGCGATCGGCTGGATGCGGTTGTTCACCCACCTCGGTGTCGTCATCACCGGTAGCCGGTTCGTCAGGTGCCGGATCATCTCGAACGATGCGGATCCGGACCCGATGACCACCCCGGCCTGCAGCACCATCGTCGGGATACCGGAGCCGACGAGGATCTGCCCGACCTGTGTGCGGGAGCGCAGGTGCGCCGAGAGGTCGGACGTGGCGGGGTGCAACCCGCCGAGGTAGACGATCCGCGACACCCCCGAGGACCGCGCGGCCGCAACCACATTCAGCGCTCCGCGGCGCTCGGTCTCGACGAACTCGGTGCTGCCGCCCATCGAGTGGACGAGGTAGTAGACGACCTCGATGTCGGCGAACGCCCCCGCAAGCGATGCGGGATCGTTCAGATCGCCGCGCACGATATCCACCTCGGTCGCCCACGGCACGTCGTACAGCTTGTCCGGGGAACGCACCAGCGTCCTGACGCGGTGGCCCGCCGCGAGCAGCCGCGGAGTCAACCGGCCACCGATGTAGCCGGTCGCGCCCAGCACCAGAACGTGCGAGCCGCTCATGGGGAGTCGATCGCCTTGCCGAGCTGGTGGCGCAGCACCGCCTCGACCTCGGGGTGCCGGAACCCGTGCCCCGCGAGCGCGAGTCTCGTCGGGACCACGTGCTGGTCGGCCTCGGCCAGCTCGCGGGCACCCCGCTCGCCCAGCAGCAGGCGCGGACCGAGGCTCGGAACCGGCAGGACCGCGGGGCGGTGCAGGACCCGCGCGAGGGTGCGGGTGTAGTCGAGGTTGCGGACCGGGGCGGGTGCCACCGCGTTCACCGGTCCGCGGAGGGACTCGTCGAACAGGGCCCGGTGATAGACGTCCACCAGGTCGTCGAGCCCGATCCACGACAGCCACTGGCTGCCGTCGCCGATCCGCCCACCCAGCCCCGCCGCGAACAGCGGATGGAGCAGCGCGAGTGTGCCGCCCCTGGCGGACTGCACGACCCCGGTGCGCACCCGGACGACCCTCAGCCCGGCCTCCTCCGCGGGCCCGGTGGCCGCCTCCCAGTCGGCGACCACGTCGGCGAGGAACCCGTCGCCGCGGGAGCTGTCCTCGGACAGGAGTTCCTCGCCGCGATCGAATCCGTAGTAGCCGATGGCCGAGGCGGACACGAAGGTCCGCGGACCGCCGTCGGTGCGGCCCGCAAGCTCCGCCAGCAGGCGGGTCGGCCCGACACGGCTGTCCCGGATCGCCCGCATGTGCGCCGCGGTGAATCTCCCGGCGATCGACGCCCCGGCCAGGTGCACCACGGCGTCGACACCCGCCAACAGGTCCGCGGCGGGGTCCGCGGGATCCCATCGTCGCTCGTCCTGCGTCCGCGGTGCGCGCCGCACCAGGCGGATCACCCGGTGCCCGCCGGTGCTCAGGAACGCTGTCAGCGCCGACCCGACGAGACCGGAGGCGCCCGTGACCGCCACCACCGCAGGCCGGACACCCCGCTCGCTCGCCCAGCGGTGTGCGGCCAGGTCCCCGGCGAGCTGGCGATGCCGGTAGGCGAACGTCGACCGCAACAGGAACTCCGGCACCGGGGTCTCGACCCGGTCGATCACCCGGGTCGATCCCGCGGTGACCTCGGTGAAATCGTGAATGTGCCTCCAGGACAGGGTGGCCCGGACCGGGATCGATGCAAGCCCGTCGGCGGCGAGCTCGTCGACGAAGCGATGGGGTGGGTCGTACGCGGCGCCGTCGTGGCGGGCCACCCACCGCAGCCCACCGGGCAACGCGAGCACAGCGCGTCCGGTGGCGAGCGAGTCCGCCTCGGAGACGATCCGCAGCGGCTGCCACGACGGTGACAGCCGGGCGAAGGCGCCCGGCCTGCCGTACCAGTCGAAGACCTCGGCCCGGGGCGTGTCCACCACGCTCGAGTACACGATGCCCATCGTTCGACCCTAGCCCCGTTTCAGCTCGCCGTAGCGAGCCAGCGCCTCCCGGCGCTCGATGCCGTGGTCCACGATCGGGTCCGGGTAGCCGTGGGGTCGGCCGTCGGCCAACGTGTGTACCCGGGCACCGGCGATGCCGCGCAGTTCCGGCACCCAACGGCGCACATAATCGCCGTCGGGATCGAACTTCTGCCCCTGGCTGATGGGGTTGAACACCCGAAAGTACGGGGCCGCATCGGTTCCCGATCCGGCGGTCCACTGCCAGCCGTGCTGATTCGAGGCCAGATCACCGTCGACCAGGTTCCTCATGAAGTACCGGGCCCCGCGCCACCACGGCAGGTGCAGGTCCTTCACCAGAAAGGACGCGACGATCATCCGGACCCGGTTGTGCATCCAGCCCTCGGCCAGCAGCTGACGCATGCCTGCATCGACGATCGGGTACCCGGTCCGGCCCGCGCACCAGGCCGACCACGCCGATTCCGCATCGGGTCCGCTGTCGTACCGCAGCGCGCCGAAACGCGGGTCGTAGTCGCGCCGCGCGGTGTCGGGGCGGTGGTGCAGGACGTCCGCGTAGAAATCCCGCCAGGCCAGCTGCCGCCGGAACGCCGCAGGCCCGGTGCCGTGCCGACCGGCGAGATCCGCGAGCATCGTGCGCGGGTGGATGCACCCGTACTTGAGGTACACCGACATTCGGCTCGTGCGGTCGAGGTCGGGCCGGTCCCGGCCGGTGTCGTAGCCCGCCAGGTCATCGTCCAGGAACTCCGCCCACCGCGCGAGCGCCGCCCGCTCCCCCGCCCGCTCTCGGCTCGCGGGGCCCGTCCGCGGAATCGGCACGCGGATCGACAGCCCCGGATCCAGCCACGAGGCCGTGCGCGCGGAGGTGTCCGCGGGGGCACGCCAACCATGATCGAGCCAGCGCCCGAAGTACGGGGTGAACACCCGGTAGGGCGCGCCGTCGGCCTTCGTCACCCGGCCCGGCGCCACCGCGTAGGGCGAACCGGTGCGGACGAGATCGACCTCCCTCGCCACCGCGTCGTCGCGGGCACGCCCATACGGACCGAAGTCGGCGCTGACGTGCACCGCGCCTGCACCGATGTCCCGGGCCACCTGCGGCACGACGACCCGTGGATCGCCCCGGACCACGCACAGCCTGCCGCCGAGCTCCTCGTCGAGCGCTGCCAGGCAGGCGTAGAGGAAGTCGCGCCGCGGCGCGCCGGACGGTCGCAGCAACGCCTCGTCGAGCACGAAGAGCCCGAGCACCTCGTCCCCGGCGACCGCCGATAGCGTCGGAAGGTCGCCGGTGCGCAGGTCACGCCGAAACCACACGATCGCGGGGCCCATGCCTGCATTTCTACACCCCTCGCACGACAGGATTGGCCGCGAAGCTCAGCTCAGAACGGTGGCGGGTCCGGTGACGTGGCCGGGCTCGGTCGTGGGGTGTGGCCGCGGCGGCCGGAGATAGGTGGTGCGGGTGTCTTCATGGTGTGGCTGCCGTGGGCGCCGGTGGGGAGGGTGAGGGCGGTGGTGCCGGTCCTCGAGGTCCAGAGCAT